>RZYK01000242.1 GCA_009930355.1 Campylobacterota bacterium
AATAGGTGTTTTACCTAAAAGTGAATTAATCGCATCTTCGAGCATTTTAAGATAGAGTGAATAACCAATATTTTTCAGATGCCCACTTTGTGCCTCACCCACTAAATTGCCACCACCTCGTATTTCTAAGTCATGGTACGCCAAAATAGAGCCACTTCCCAAATAAGAGTTTGATTCTAATGCGATCAGACGTTTTTTAGCCGATTCGGAGAGTTCTTCTTTATCTTTCACCAAAAAATAACAAAATCCCTGACGTTTACTACGCCCTACACGTCCACGAAGTTGGTGTAAATCAGCCATACCAAAATGATCAGCCGCATCAATAATAATGGTGTTAACATTAGGAATATGAATACCTGATTCGATAATAGACGTACTTAAGAGTACATCATACGCTTTCTCTTCAAAATGTAACATCTCTTTTTCGGTCACCGTTGCACTAATCTCAGAATGAAGCGTTAAGATGCGAAGATTGGGCATCATACTAAGAAGTTCTTTCCGTTTAGCTTCAATGGTGGCAATGCGGTTATGAACAAAAAAGATTTGTCCTCCTCGTCTCATTTCACGAACCATCGCCTCTTTGATGACTTTCTCATCATACTCTTTCACAAAAGTGCGCACATCTTCTCGCTCACTAGGAGGCGTAAGAAGTTGGGAATATTGTTTAATGGAACTAAGCGCCATATTAAGACTTCTGGGAATTGGCGTTGCGCTCATGGAGAGAATATGCACATTTTCTCTAAAATTTTTCAGCTTCTCTTTTTGCTTCACACCAAATTTATGCTCTTCATCCACCACCACAAGAGCAGGATTGAACAGTTCAACATCAAATAAAGAATGCGTACCCACACACACCTGTAAAGCACCGCTTTTAAGCTCTTTTAAAATCACTTGTTTTTGTGCTGCTGTGGTAAAACGGTCTAATTGTGCTACCTTAATATTGTATTTAGAAAAACGCTGAGAAAGGCTTTTAAAATGTTGAGAGCATAAAAGCGTGGTTGGCGCAATCAATAATGCTTGAAATCCACTGCGTACGGTTGCAAAAATAGCATTCATCGCTACTTCAGTCTTGCCAAATCCCACATCTCCACTTAAGAGCCTGTCCATCATTTTGCCGCTCTTAAAATCACTCACTATTTCACCAATGACACGCTTTTGATCTTCTGTATAACTAAATCCTGCATCCACTTCAAATGTGACCATTTCGGCTTCATCCACTTTAATACAAAGACCCTCTACCATTTCACGCTTAGCGGCAATAGCAACAATCTCGCTCGCAATTTCTAAAAGACGCTCTTTGGTTTTGGCTTTAAGCTTTTGAAAACTCCCTTTTCCCAAACGATCCACACTCACCAAACTACCACTCTCGCCAATATAACGATCGATTACATGTAAATTCTCAACAGGCAATAACAGTTTATCATCGCCTAAATATTCAATGAGAACAAAATCTTTTGTTGCGCCTAAAACTGTGGCTTGCGTTAAGCCTTTAAATATACCAATGCCATAATTTTCATGCACCACATAATCGCCATTTTTTAACTCATCTAAAACAATACGTACACTTTTTCGTTTGATTTTAGCTGTTGGCTTATTTAAAGAGAGAATCACCTCATCCGCACTCATGATATTCACAATGCGTTCACTCTGAATCCATTTTACATGTAAAGCATCCACATCCACCATACGCAGTAAAACTTCATTCTTCGCTAAAAGAGTTATCTTCTTTTTTTGATGTAACTCCACAAATGTTTTAATATTAGTAGGTGCAATTTCACGGTACTGTTTTGCTACAGGAATTTGAGGAAGATGGCGAAGCTTCTGGGCACTCTCTTCATCAAAAAGTGCTATCTCTTCACATTCTGCCACAGCATCCATACTCAAATACGTTTTAAATACCTCCGTATAAACCGCCCCACTCTCACCTAAGACCCAGAGTCCCAAAGAGTGAATATCTTTCGTGAAGCTGTCACTTTTTAAGGTATCAATGCGTCTTTGCATTTGCTCATGACGTTCTTCATTTAAAGCAAATAAAGCTGGAAAAAGCTGAAACGACTCCATCTCTTCTTTTACACTCTTTTGGCTCTCACAGTCAAAAAAACGTATACTCTCTATTTCATCATCAAAGAGACTGATTCTTAAGGCATTGTCACTATCAGGAGGAAAAATATCGATAATATCCCCACGAATAGAAATTTCTCCTTTTCCTTGCACCACATCCACCGCCAAATAGCCCCAATAAAACATCTGTTCACGAAAATGCTTTACATGTAAACGCATACCAAAATCAAGCGTGAGGGTATCAAAAAGTTCAGCTTTGGGTAAAGGAGTTAGAAGGGTTCGAAGCGGAGCAATAAGAATTTTTTTGGAAGAAGCATCCTGATAAAAAGCATGAAGCACATGTAAAAGTTCTACCATTTCTTCATGAAAAGAGAGTAAATCATCGCCTTTATTGGCTCTTAAATCGGGTAAAACGTAGCTTTTTTTTCCACAATAAAGGGCAACTTCGGAGGCAAGAAACGCCTCCTTATCCCCTTTAACGCCTAAAAGCTGAAAATCATTTTTTGTTTGTAAAAATTCATAAAAGGCAGCTTGTAACAATTAATCCCTCGGTTCTTCATAGGTTAATGTTTGAATGTTCTCTGTTTTAATTTTACTTTCACCCTCGAAAATTGCTTTGGCTTCAATGACAAGCTCTTTGGAGAAAACTTTACCCAAAAACTTTCCACCCTCAAGCACTTCCACATTTTCACAATCAGCATTACCTTCAAAAAGACCATTGACAATCAAACGACTGGCATGGATTTCACCAGAGATACGACCTTGCTTTCCAATCGTTACAATACTATCGGAGAGCACTTTCCCAATAATTTCTCCATCCACATGTAAACGTGTTTGGCAA
>RZYK01000243.1 GCA_009930355.1 Campylobacterota bacterium
AACAAAATTGGTTATGACACGTCCCTCAATTTTTTTTTCAACAGCTTCTTGTGGATATCTTCGTACCGAATCGATAAAAGAAATCATTGCCTCTAGTCCGCCAGGGAATTCAGGCTGCGTTTCCCATTGGGCTTGCATCGTGCTTGCATGCAAAAGAAAGCAGGCAGTAAATAAAATCGTTGAAATAAGCTTCATAACCTTCAATTGATTTTGTTGAAATTAAAAACTTTATTGAAAAAACGAGTTTTAGATTCTTCAATCATCAACACCAAATTCTTCATTTATACCTTTCCTGCTTTCTTTAAATCTGGATGGTAAACATTATAAGCATTCCTTTCCAATACAAACATGAAAAATCGGTTATTGCCTCATTTTGGAAGCAAATATCGGGAAAGATATTACCCAATATCCCTCTTTCTCCAATTCAGCAGCAAGTTTTACCTTAAAATGCAAATTCATTTCGAATTCTTCTTTCAATCTCTTTAGTTTGTTCAGATCTACTTTATCTTTAAGATAAAATGATGTCGAAACGATTCTCCCTGACGGAATATGTAAATGGAATATTAGTGTTCCTCGTTTTAAAGAACTCAATTCTTCACTAGTAAACAATGCTCTTTCAATGCTGTCCAGTTTTTGTATGGATATGAGTTCAACCGATACCGCACGATTCATTTCTACCGGAGTTGCGAATGTAGGGGGGTACATATATTTGGTACTGTTCTTGTCTTTGTAGCTTATTCGTATTTCATCAGGCGTATCGTTTTTATTTTCTATTTCAAAAATATCATCCGGACAGTTCTGACCATATACTTGTTGCAGGAATAGCTGCAAAAAAATCAGGATTAACATAGTTGCTCTCATAACGCAGTTGTTTTGTATTATTTTTCATAAAACACCCTGAATGATTGACTGATATAACCATGTTCCTTTATTTCTCTTTCAAACTCTAATGTTTGAACTGTTATTTGACTTTTCAGCATTTCTCTATATTCTGCGAATTTCCTAGTATCAACAATCTTTATATCATTATTATTCACATCCCTAAATAGAAATGAAACTGCTCCTATTTCCTTTGTTTTACTATTGATATAAATCGTTGCGACAATTCGATATTTTCTTAATTGGATAATTTCATCTTCACTGAAAATACTTTTTTCCATCTCATTTCTCTCTTTCTTGAAATGAACATCTATAGCACTTAAGTTGATTGGGATATTCCTACTGTCCCGGGGAGATCTATTGCTTTGATCCTCATTGATATCGGTTAGATATACTTCTTTTCTCTCCTGATTTGCCTGGATGCAAAAACCATTTTCGAGGTTGTTGTCTTGGGCATTAATCTCTAAAAAGAGGAAAATGCCACAAAATGTTGCAAATAAAATGAAAAAATTTCTCATAATAAAAACTTTAAAAACAGTTTGAACTCCCAATCAAATCTCGTAAAGCTAAGGGAAGTAACAAGTTAATACTGGTAGCTGAACCATATTCTGGATCATATTGATCAAAAAGAGCCAACCATTTGGTGTAATCCGAATCGCTGAAAGAACGGTCTGGTTTAAAACGTACTGATTCAATCCAGAAAAAATAATTGTTTCGTATTTCTACTGGTATATGATCTCCTCTAAATGCCAAACAACACGAAGCATCTTCTCCTTCGATAATATCTTGATATAACTTTGCCTCAAACTCAATATTCACTTTTCCCACATTCAAATATTGAGCAATACCACCTGAATAATAAGCATTCTGCCATGCATGAAACAACTCTTCTTTCAGTACTGCGCTTGTGATGCTTGTATTATCACTAAACAACAATTCGCCAGTTTTTGGATTGTAGCCACCTGGAGCAGTGTTAGTCTTCATCCCGAAATTAAGCTTCACATTTCTCGCAATTAATGCATCGTACAACGCTTTTTGCATACAACCTTCATCTTGTAAATCATTGAAAGCCTGTATTAGCAATTCGAATTGAGGGGTACTTAGCGAGTGTGAGCTGATCAACGGATGCATCTCATCCGGGAGCTCTTCAACGTACTCCGGCCTTGGAATTAGATCAAGCCCGCCCTCGGGAAATGTAGGAGTACTGTTGCCTGAACTGCTTCCACCTCCGCCAACACTTCCCCCACCGGAATTATCTCCACCACCTACTGATCCTGATCCACCATAGTTACTCGATCCACCTGTATAACTGCTGCCTCCTGAATCACCACCCGATGTGCTTCCACCGGACGATCCAGAGGAAGGAAATGAGGGTGGTGTATAGCCCGGGATTGAGCCCCCACCGGCTGCAGGGGGTGGAGCATAAGTGCCCCCGCTTGAGCCATAATCACTACAATAGAAATGTACATACTCATCCACATCATTGATGACTCCATATCCACCGTCACCATAAGTCATGATGTACTGCTGGGTATTCTGTATCAATTCATAACTGCAATCAATCATTCGGGTCCCTACCACTTCATTTATCGTATCGATAGCCAAATAGCCGACTCTTTGCGAAACAAAGATTCCATCCGGTTCTCTTTGATGGACTTCAATATGAACATTCTCTCCGTCATTCACTGCGGTTGCCCAAACAGCAAGATATTCATCCTTTGGCAACATCTTGATAAAGGAGAAGTGATCGTCGCCTCTGATGGTGATCACAAGTACCAGCTTGTTCAGGATCGCATTGTCCTCAAAATCGTTGTTACAAAGGATAAAGACATCCGCTTCTTCCTCGTTGTAAGAGACCACTTTTGCTGATTCCCATTGAGGGACCGGCACAAATTTAAAGAACTTTTCAACAAAAGAGAATCGTTCATCAAATCTGCCTTTTTCATACTCTATTACTTCAGTGATTTCTGAATCCACACTCCTAGTACCCATAGATGGAGTCAACATCCAGGCTTCAAATGGC
>RZYK01000244.1 GCA_009930355.1 Campylobacterota bacterium
GCATAAAGATCTTTTACATGTAAAACATGTCCATGCAAATCTGTTTTAATTCCACCCATAGAGTAATGAAATGCAGGAGAAATAGGAACACGCTGTGTGGGTACCGCATAACCCATATTGTTCATATTAAAATAAATACTGGGAAAACGTTCTTTAAAATGTTCAGGTGAAAAAGCACTTAAATCTAAAAAAATCTCTTTACCTGTCTTTTGTTTGTGTTTAAAAATAGCACGACTCACAACATCTCTTGGTGCAAGTTCACCACGAGGGTCATACTCAAACGTAAAGCGCTTACCATCTTCGTCTACAACCATGGCTCCTTCCCCTCGCAAAGACTCACTTAAGAGCTGTTTACGAACGCTTTTGCCTAAAACAAAGACGGTGGGATGAAATTGCATCATCTCCATATCACCGAGCTTAATACCATGACTCAAACAGATACCCTGCATATCCGCACTAATCGTACGGGCATTCGTATGATATTCATACAAAGACCCCACGCCACCACTTGCGATAATCACTTTTTTAGCATAAAGATTAAATGTTTTATTATTATGAAAAACACGGGCACCAAAACATTCATTTTTTTCAATTAAAAGGTCTGTTACTTGCGTGTTATAAAGAATAGGAAAAGGTAATTGTTGCATTAAAAAGAGGTGAATATAGCGACCCGTTGCGTCACCGCCTGCATGTAAAATACGATTGGTGCTGTGCGCTGCTTCTTTGGTGTAAAGTAAATTGCCTGCCTCATCAGCATCAAATAAAAACCCTCTCTCAATCAGTCTCGAAATTGCCAAAGGCCCCTCGGAACATAAAACCTTGACTGCTTCTAGGTTACAATGTCCCGCACCTGCTTCAAGCGTGTCTTTTACATGTAAAGCAACATCCGCATCATCCCTAGCGACAGCAACGCCACCTTGAGCATAAAACGTGTTACATTCCCAAGCATAGTCTTTTGAAATCAGAAGCACATTGAGGGATTTTGGCAAAGCTAATGCTGCACTCAATCCTGCAATACCTGTGCCAATAATCAGCACATCATAAGATGTTTTCATTTAAAGATTAAAGTTTCTTGTAAGAAGTTGTCGTGTTACTATCTTTGTACACTGGTGGTCCTTTATAACCACACCCAAACAGAGCAAACCCCAAACATGCTATAATTAACGCATGAAAGATTCTAAAAGTATAATTTCTCATCTTGTACAACAACCTTCTATGAAAAAATATGAGCAGATGCGCTGTTATGACAGATTGCTCAGTGTATTACCCAAAAGCTTTACAAGCATGATTCGCTTTGTGTACACGAAAAATGAAACACTTTTTTTTGTACTCAATCATCCCTGCGCCAAAATGGAATTTAATTATAAACGTAATTTAATAAAGAGTCTATTAAAAGAAATTAACATCCGTTTTCCAGAATGTACGGCTTTACATGTAAAAGAGATTCAAGCGTTTGTTACCAATCAAAAAAGTGAAGAAGAATCCCTCATTATAGGCGCTCCATCAGAAATTTTTTATCCAGAACAAGCTGACGGTCGTTTTGAATCACACTGTGAAGACCAAAAACTGCAAGCCCTTTTTGAAGCCATTAAAGCTACCATTCAAACCAACAAACCATGCTCATAAATACACTAAAAAATGCCCCAGAAAATGCGGGAATTTACCAATTTTTTAATGCCTCAGGCATGCTTTTATATGTAGGAAAAGCCAAAAATATTAAAAACCGCGTGAAGAGCTACTTTCGCTTTTCAGGTGAACTTAAAGCCTCACCGCTTCTTTCCTCTCGTATTGCAAAAATGATTAGCGAGGTTGAAAAAGTAGAGTTCATTATTGTTCAAAGTGAACACGATGCTTTAATTTTAGAAAACTCCCTCATTAAACAACTCAAGCCCAAATACAATATTTTACTACGAGACGACAAAACTTATCCCTATATCGCGATTAATCTAGCAGAGCCTTTTCCTCGATTTGAAATCACACGTAAAATCGTGAACGATAAGAACGTCAAATACTTTGGTCCACTTTCAGGCTCAGCAAAAGCACTGTTGGATGCACTCTATTTAACCTTTCCATTGGTGCAAAAAAAAGGGTGTTTAAAGGGAGGAAAAGCGTGTTTATTTTACCAAATTCAGCGCTGTCTCGCTCCTTGTGAAGGCAAAATATCTGCAAGTGATTATGCTAATATTGTTCAAGAATCCCTCTTTGCTTTAAATGACCAAAAAAAGCTTATTTCTCTTTTACATGTAAAGATGGAAGAGGCATCTTTAAAACTTAATTTTGAAGAAGCAGCGAAACTTCGAGATACGATGCGTGCCATCAAAGAATCTTTACATGTAACACATGTAGAACTTTTAAAACTGGAAAGTTACGATGTTTTTGCTATTGAAATCCTAGAAAAAACTGCTGTTATTATGCGCCTTTTTATCCGTAGTGGGAAAATTGTTTCAACATCGCACTCTTTCTTGCATAATGCTTATGGATTTGAAAAAGAAGAACTTTATCAGCGAGCACTTTTTGAATTCTATCATCCAATGAATCAAACTTTTTCGCACGAGATTCTTCTTGCAGAATCGTTTAGCGAACAAATGCAGATGAGCCAATTTTTAAGTGAAAAATTTGGAGAAAAAATTACAATTAATGTACCAAAACGAGGAGAAAAATATTATTTGACTTCTATGGCATTAAAAAATGCCCAAGCACTTTTACTACAACACTCTACCAAAAATAGCCATGCCCTAAATGAACAGCTTCAAACACTTTTTGATCTTAACGCACTCCCAAAACGCATTGAGATTTTTGACAACTCTCATTTAGGCGGTCAAGCACCCGTAGGTGCCATGGTGGTTTGGGATGAAAAGTTTGATAAATCAAGCTACCGCCGTTATGCATTA
>RZYK01000245.1 GCA_009930355.1 Campylobacterota bacterium
TGCCACATATTGGCAAAAAGTTTCTTTTCTTCGCATGTGAGTAACCCTGTAAAGAGTTTAGGCATGTATGCTTGCATAGAAGGATTGATGGCAATGCACGTTGGATCATACGCCACATGCACTTCTTTGCCATTATCACGTCGTTTCATCTTTACATGTAAAGATATTTTTTCATTAAAATGCATCAGGTTCGTGCGTGAAAAATGCCCCTGTAAGCCCTTAAATCCAGAGCAATCGGTTGCGCCTGTGATGAGTGAAAAAACATTGGCAATTACACCTGTTGTTCCCTCTTTTTGTGGCTCTTTAAAGAAAACTTCAATCTCTCCTCGTACAGGTAAGCTATCTGGATAAAGTATTTTAAGTCCTTCTCTTACCATCAAATAAGCCCCTGCTATCGTAGGACAACTGTGCCCCGCACTTTTCACCACATCCACATACGTAAAGCAAATTTTTCCCTCTTCAAATGCACCTAAAATCTCTGAAAGTGGGTCATAAAGGGTTATGGCTTCTGTGTGATCAAAAAAAGTTGGATAATTCATCATTTTTCCTTGCAGTTTTTTCACATTGTAGTACAATAAAAAGATGATTTCCTTGATTTAATTCGTCAATAAATTGCAAAGGGATAAGATGCAAAAAATGTGGGATCAAAAATTTAAAGAAGCTGATTTTCTCTACGGTGAGGCACCTAACGCTTTTATTGAAGAAAATTTTGAACGACTCGAAAAAGCTCAAAGTATTCTCTGTTTAGGAGAAGGAGAGGGTCGTAATGCTCTTTTTTTAGCCGAACAAGGTATCGCGCACGTTGAAGCGTTAGATGCCTCATTTGTCGCCCTCTCCAAACTCAGGCATTATGCCAAAGAGCGCTATGTTTTTATTGCGATTCGCCATACACTCCTTAACTACTGGAATCCCCAAGCTTCTTTGTATGATGCCATCGTCTGTACCTATTTGCATGTACCCAAAACGGAGCAGAAAATCCTTTTTGAAAAATCACTGTCTGCCCTGAAAGAAAAAGGATTTTTTATAGGGGAATTTTTCAGCAAAAGCCAACTGCAATTTAAAAGTGGAGGTCCTAAAGAGGAAACGTTGCTCTATAGTATTGATGATATTAGCCAAATGTTAAAAACACTTCCTTGCACCATCCATAAACTCGCTCAAGAAATTATTATGCTCAATGAAGGAGAAAAGCATCAAGGAGAAGGAAGCGTGATTCGGGTGATATTAGAAAAAAATAGTTAAGGATGGAGGGTTCCAAAATAACGGCTTCTCTCTAAATTTTCAACCCAATGGTATGTGGCATCTTCGTCTAATTTTACCCAATACAATTCTCCTGAATTACGCCATGGATCTATTAAAATACCACTGTGAAACGGTGCCTCTTTTGCCACAACCACGACACTGTTATGCTCATCAAATTCACCTTTATTGGCAACCCCCCAACGTAAATCAAAACTCTTATAGCGTGCTTTTTTAAGATGTGCCATCATATCTTCACTCCATTCATAACAAAGCCCTCGCTCTTTAAGCCCTGTGTTAATGAGAAAATTATGAAATGTAGGTGGACTCACAAGCGCATAGCGTGTCGCTAAAACATGCGGATAATTCAGTGCTTCATAGGCAAATAAACGTGCTTCATCGTAACGCACATTCTCACCCAAAAGCATCAAATCGTTGGTGAGTTTTTCTAAGCCCTCTCTTTTTACATGTAAAGATTCTTGCTTAACACTGCATCCTGCAAAAAGTAGGGCGATAAGAAATAGTACATAAAATGATTTCATGCTTTAGGCTTAAGATTGAGTTTTACAATTTCACTAGGTGCCATCACCCGAACCGCAGGCCCCCAATACCCAGCACCATTGCTCACAAAAATCTGTGTGCGTTTAGAGTGCTGATAAAGTCCGCTCAAATATGGCTGGTCAAGAAGCACTAAAAGCCCAAAAGGAAAAATTTGTCCTCCATGCGTATGACCGCTGAGAATTAAATCTATCTTTTCACCCTTAAGCTCTTTGACAATTTTAGGTTGATGGGAGAGTAAAATCGTGGGTAAATCATCCTTTACATGTAAAAAGGCTTTTGTTAAATCCGGTGGTAAGAAATCAAAGCGTTTGCCTATCATATCCGTCACTCCCACTAAATTGATACGCTCGTTAATGACCACAGAATCATTCTCTAACACCTGAACACCCCGTGTTTTAAGAAAATCCATAATCGTGTGAACTCCGTAAAAATACTCATGATTCCCTGGTACAAAAAAGACACCTAAATGGCTTTTTATCTCACGTAGGGCGTCTAGGGTATTCCCAATTTGAGCCACAGGCATATCCACCAAATCGCCCGTAATAACAACTACATCAGCGTTTAATGTATTGATTTTTTGCACAATCTCATCCATAAACGCTTTGCCTAAAACTTTACCAATGTGCACATCACTAATCTGCACAATGCTCAACCCTTCATCCAAGCCCTCAATGACAACATCCACCTCTTTGATCAACGGCGATTTCATACCATTGAAAAACCCTTTAATCATATACGAAAATGCTAAAACCAGCATCGTGACATCAAAAACCATTTTGAGAAAAAGTCGTCTGGAGTAATCATGCGGAATTTTGGCATAGGGAAGATGAAACAAATCGTAGAGCAATGCCACACAAAAAAGCATAAATGAAACACCAATCATCGAAGAAAAAAGCGCATATAAAAAAGGATCTAAACTATCTAAACGTAACACTAAAAAGTAACCAATTTCACAAAGGGTCATCAAAACCATGACCCCTTTAATCCAAAGCTGATACCCCACTAAAAAATCCAGACGCTTCAAAAAGCGTCTGTACGCATAATAATTAATGAGCGATAAAACAGCAATCGCAACCAGAGCAAAAGAGAG
>RZYK01000246.1 GCA_009930355.1 Campylobacterota bacterium
TTTATAACTACCCGCACTTTTAAGTACAAAAACTTTAACACTTTTTTCTGTCACAGAAGAGCCAAAATCAAGAACAATCTCCTCTTCATTCGTAGAAATCTCCTGCAAAACATTCTTTCCCTTAAAACTTTTTGGCAGTGTTATAGATGATTGATTTGAAGAGCTAACTTTTGGTATTTCTTTTTTATTAATAGTAGGAGAAAAAGCTGATACTTCAGGGGAAACTGTCTTCTTTGTGGGTAAATCAGTTTCAGAAAAATGATCTTCTTTTGCAGGAGGGGGAACTTGCGTCTTCGAGGGAGAACCTTTCACCTTTTTTTCCATTGTGGCAAGTTCAGATTCATACTTAGCACTATCAAGCTTTAGTTGCTTTGAAATGGGAATAAGCCGTGAAAGAGTCTCCTTTTTAAGGGAATCATCCCCTTTAATAATAGACTGAATATAGACTGCTTTTAATCCATGATAAATACGTAAAACTTCATCATGATTTGCATTTGCTATTTGTGTATCATACTCTTTAAGCTGTTGCATATAATTAGGCGCTCCAAAAAGTGCCATATTTATAAATACTAAAACGAAAAACAGTCTAATGTTCTTCTCCATGAACCAACTTTACCATAAGCTCTTTAACACTAAGAATTTCATTCAATTTATACCCATTCGCACCTGTAAAAAAGAGTCCTGTCTCTACTTTTCCTAAATAGGCATCGCTTAAACGATCTGCAATACAATAGCCAACAGCTTTTGCCTCTTGACCTCTATGGCAAGGGCTCACACAGTTACTAATACAACGAATGGCGGGACCTTCTCTTTTTTCAACCATTTTAATTAAATTCGTTTTGACACCACGAGCAGGATATCCAACGGGAGATTTAAAAAGCTGTATGTCTTCTTTGGTTGAATGAAGAATCACTTCTTTAAAGTTTTGATCTGCATCACACTCATGGGTACCAATAAAACGCGTTCCCATTTGTACCCCTTGAGCACCTAAAGAGATCATTTTTAAGATATCATCATGATCCCACACACCACCTGCAGCAATTAAAGGAAAATCACCCCATACTTTAATCTCTTCTAAAATAGGAGCAATGAGGTTTTCTAACTGATACTCTTCTTGAGAACATTGCTCGTACGTAAAGCCTTGATGTCCTCCGCTTAAAGGGCCTTCTACAACAATGGCATCAGGTAAACGATTATAACGTTGCGTCCAGCGCTTACAAATAATTTTGAGAGCTTTCGCAGAAGAGACAATAGGAACTAATGCTACATCAGGATAATCAGCGGTAAACTCGGGCATATTTGTAGGTAAACCTGCTCCCGTGATAATAATATCTACCCCTGCCTCACATGAATCTTTAATGACTTTTTCATAATCATTAATAGCATAGAGAATATTCATAGCTAAAGGTTTTGAACCACAAATTTTGCGTGCATTTTTAACAATAGCACTAAGGGCTTCTTTGGAATAGAAATTATCTGTTTCAAAAGGGCGTGTATTGATATTTTTTTTACTGTAATGACTTTGATTATAGTAGCCCGTTCCTACAGAACTAATGACGCCTAAACCGCCTTCTAAACTCACTGTACCTGCAAGTTTATCCCAGCTAATTCCAAGCCCCATTCCACCTTGCACAATGGGATAATCAATCGTATATTTTCCAATTTTAAGAGGTTTTAGTGACATTATTGAACCTTTAACTTAGCAAATTTTCGCTTGCCGACTTGCAGAATATATTCGCCACATTCTAATTGTAACTGTTCATCCTCAACTTTTTCTTGATTGAGCTTAACAGCGCCTTGCTTAATATCACGTCTTGCTTGAGATGTCGACTCTTCTAAAGAACAATCAACAAGCGCTTTAGCAATCCAAATAGGTGCTTTACATGTAAAGATTTCAAGGTCCATTGGAATTTCATTTTGAGCATGTACCCGATTAAACTCAGCTTGGGCATAAAGTGCTGCTTCTTGACCATGGTAACGTGCCACAATTTCCATTGCAATCATCTCTTTGGCATGTTTTGGATGAACATTTCCTATTTCAACATCTTTTTGAAGAGTAGCAATTTCCTCTAAGCTCTTTGCACTTAAGAGTTCATAATAACGCCACATCAAGCTATCTGAAATACTCAGTATTTTACCAAACATAGAAGAAGATTCTTCTGTTACCCCAATATAATTCCCTAGTGATTTACTCATTTTATTCACACCATCTAAACCCTCAAGCAAAGGCATCATCATAACAGCTTGCTCCTTACCAACGCTGTATGCACGTTGTAAATGGCGACCCATTAATAGGTTAAATTTTTGGTCTGTTCCACCCATCTCAATATCACACTTCATTTCAACGCTATCATAGCCTTGAAGTAAAGGGTATAAAAACTCACTAATAGAAATAGGCAGTTGTGATTTATAACGTTTTTCAAAGTCCTCACGCTCTAACATACGTGCAACATTAAATGTCGTTGTTAGTTCAATGAGACTACTAGCACTCATCTTTCCTAACCACGCTGAGTTAAACATAACAATGGTCTTTTTAGGATCTAAAATTTTAAATACTTGTTCTTTATAAGTTTCAGCATTAACTAAAACTACTTCACGTGTCAGTTTTTTACGTGTCTCATTTTTACCGGTTGGATCACCAATCATTCCTGTAAAATCACCAATGAGAAATTGTACAGTTGCCCCAAACTTTTGCAGTAAAGCCATTTTTTGAAGTAAGACAGTATGCCCCAAATGCAAATCAGGTGCTGTTGGATCAAATCCAGCCTTGACTAAAAATGTTTCACCTTTTTCAAAATAATTTTTAAGTAATGCAATAATGCGCTCTTCATCAATAATTTCACTAATGCCTCGTTTAATTTCATCTAACGCATTCTTAATTTTCATA
>RZYK01000247.1 GCA_009930355.1 Campylobacterota bacterium
CCGTAAATTCCACCAATAACCAAAACAATCAACATTAATGCCCAAAAAGCATCCTTGAATTTTTGTAAACGCACTTTAAAAGGAGCGGGTTCTTGTCGTTTAAACCCTAAACGAACTGCCCCTACATAGGTCAGTGCCATTAACATAAAACCCAACAATAAACCAGGTATAACACCTGCCATAAAAAGCTTACCAATGGAAAGATCTGCGGTTACACCGTAAACAATAAAGACAATGGATGGGGGAATTAAAATACCCAAACTTCCTGATGTTGCAATCGTACCAATGGCGTACCCTCTAGGATAACCCGCTTCTTTAATTGCGGTAAACATCACCGAACCAATGGCAGCAACGGTTGCTGGTGAGCTTCCACTCACGGCTGCAAAAATCATTGATGCAAAAATAGCTGAAATAGGAAGACCGCCAGGAAGATGTCCTACAATGGACTTTGCAAAATCAATAATACGATGTGCCGCTCCACCTTTTGAGAGAAAAGAGCCTGCTAAAATAAACATAGGAATCGCCATTAGCGTGTATTTATTTAAGCCATCAAAGACGTGAGAGGTAATGCCCATTAAATCCATATCGGTGAAAAAGAAAGCCGTAATAAGCGTACTTGCACCCAAAGAAACCGAAACAGGAACGCCTAAAAACATCAATAAGAAGAGCAATCCAAATAGACTAAGCATTAACATCTTTAACTCCTCTTATCTCTAATGAATCTTTAATCGCTTCTAATTCGTGGTTCACCACAACATTTTTTGCATTCATCTCTGCAACTTCAAATATCTTTTCACCCGCACGAAATGAAGCCCCGACAAAGGCTAAAGGAAGGACTAGGTGTGGAATCCACATCGGAACACCAAGGTCAATGCTCATTTCACCAAAATCAATCATCATTAACGTAAGTTCATACCCTAAATATGCCATCAATCCTAAATAGAGACAACTAAAGAGATGCGCTGCCATTAAAATCACTTTTGCCATCATCGGCGGTAGTTTTTCTAAAAGCATGGTCACAGAGATATGCACTCCTTTTTTGAAACCATACGCAGCACCAAAGAGTGCTGACCACATAAATAAATAGTTCGTAAGCTCTCCTGCCCACGTAAGACTCATTTCAAAAAAGTAGCGCAAAACTACGTTCATAAACGCTAGGAGGACGCCTAGTGTTATACCAAATACGGCAACATTTTTATTGAGTGCCATAACTCCCAAATCTAGGATAGTAAAATACTTTCTCATCGTTTCTTCTTCATTGTAGATTTACATGTAAAGATTTAGAAAGGCTCTTTGCAGATGCGAAGAGCCTTTCGCCCATTTACTCTATTTAACGGCTTGAACTTTTTTAATTAAGTCTTCACCAATGGTTTTATAAAACTGTGGATAAATCGCTTCCATCGCTTTTTGCCATGCCGCTTTTTGTTCAGGAGTGAGGGTGTGGATTTTGAGGTTTCCAGACGTTTTCGCATACTCATTGATTTTTGCAAGCATATCATCATCATCAAGAGCTGCTTCTTTTCGCTCATATTCTGTTGCTTCTTTCATTGCTTGAAGAACCATTGGTTTCAAATCTTTTGGAAATTTTTTCCAAAAACTCTCACTCATAATAACTAAGTAGCCTAAATAACCATGATTTGAAAGGGTTAGGTCTGTTTGAACTTCATTGAATTTCTTAGTATAGAAGTTAGAAAGTGGGTTTTCCGCACCATCAACAACGCCTTGTTGAAGCGCTGAATAAACCTCTGAAAATGGTAGTACTTGAGGATTTGCATTCACTGCTTTAAATTGTGCTTCTAAAACGTGCGAACTCATAATTCTAAATTTTTGACCTGATGCATCTTCAGGAAGAAGAATCGCTTTTTTGTTAGAAGAGAGGTGTTTAAAACCTGCATCCCAATAATCAAGCGCAACAAAGCCTTTTTTGGTCACTTTATCTTTTAAGATTTGACCTACTTCACCATCTAAAACTTTATAAAGATGGTCTTTGTCTCTAAAGATAAACGGTAAATCAAAAAGTTGCATCTCAGGAACAATGCTTGTAAATTTAGAGAAGCTTGGCATTGCGATGTGTGCGTTACCGAGTTTTAACGCTTTCATCTCTTCGCCATCACCATAAAGTTGAGAGTTTGGAAATACAATCACTTCGACTTTACCATTGGTGAGCTCGCCAACTCTTTTTGCAAAGAAATCAGCACCTTTACCTTTTGGGGTGTTTGGACTTACTACGTGAGTAAGTTTAATGGTGTACTCTGCTGCAATTGCAGATGAAACAAGAAGCGTTGCCGCTGCCATCACTTTAAGAAACTTTGTCATGTCTGACTCCTTTTAGTATTATTTCTAAAGGCGATTATATGTGATAGTTATGTCAAAATTATGTATCTTTACATGTAAAGAGTCAATTACTCCTCTTTAAAGAGCCTATGGTTTCATTTTGTAACATATATGGCAAAATTTAAACTTTATTTAAAAAATAATGTTACAATTTGTAACCAATTCCTTGTATATTCTTTAAAACACCCTCTGGTAACTTCTTTCTTAAATTTTTAATCATTAAACGCAATGCGTTTAAACTCATGTACTCACCTTCCCACAATTTCTCTTCTATTTCCGCATAGGTAATGATAGAATCTTTTTGCAAAAGAAGTTCAATAAGCTTTGCCTCTTTTTTTGTTAATTCATACACATCCGTACCGTTCGTAACACTTTTTTGAAGAAAATCGTAAGACCAATGGGGTGCCAACTCTTTAACATGTCCTTTTTCACGTGCTTGCAAAAATTTTTCCAAAGCATCAAAGAGTTTTGCCTCAGTAATGGGTTTTACAATATAACGAAGCAATGAAAGTTCAATCGCTTCTAACATAAAATCAACTTC
>RZYK01000248.1 GCA_009930355.1 Campylobacterota bacterium
CTAATAATTCACCCAATAACAACATCGTCTCTTTTTGAGGAATCTGTGTCACCTCTTTTAAACACGCTACGCCCAAAGACAAACACTCTTTAATTTTCACCTATCTTCCTTTGAAAAATGCATTCCTAATTTTTCTAAACGTTGCGTTAACGGTGGATGCGTAAAATAAAGTGCAATGCTTAAAGGGTGCGAAAAAGGGAAACTCTTATTTTCATCTGCAAGTTTGACCAATGCGGAACACAATGCCTCTTTACTTTCACACATACTGCCATATTCATCCGCTCTGTACTCATTATAACGACTCATTAAGCCAAATAAAGGCATTAGAACAAAAGAAATCAGCGGTGAAAAAAGTAAAAATAAAACCATTATGCTAAATGCTTCTTTCTTTACATGTAAAGATTCAAAAAGGCTTTGAGGAAGATTGCCAAAGAGTGCAAACATAATAAGAAGCATCAAAGCACTAGAGGCAATATTTTTTAAAATATCTTTGTGTTTAAAATGTCCCAACTCGTGCCCTAAAACCGCTAAGAGTTCGTGTTTTTCAAGTTTTGCAATTAAGGTATCAAATAAGACCACACGCTTTGAACTTCCCAAACCTCCAAAATAAGCATTCAAACGATTGTCACGCTTACTTGCATCCAAACTAAATACCCCACTGCTTTTGAGTCCTGCCTGTTTTAGTAATGTTTCAATAGAACTTTTCAAATGCTCATCTTCCAAAGGAGTCAGTTTATTAAACAAAGGCACAATGACAATGGGATAAATCATGTTAATAAATAAAATAACGCCCAATGAAAATAAAAAACCATAAAACCACCAATAGTTAAAACTTGCAATAATCGCACTCATTACCCAAAAGAAAGCCCCACCAAAGAGGATAAACATTACAGCTGATTTAATCTGGTCAAAGAAAAATGTTTTTGCATCAATGGTAGAAAAACCAAATTTTTTATCTAAACCAAATGTCTGATAGAGCTCAAAAGGGAGTGTTAAAACATAGTTAATAGCAATAAAAAGAATCACAAGCGCCACAGAGTGTATCAACGTATTTTCAAAAATGACGTGCGCACTTAAATACGAAAGTCCAAAGAGTATCCAACCTGCGAACAATGCCGTATCATACAAAGTGCTTAGAATGGTGAATTTTTGCACTGCAATTTTATATCCAGCTGCTTTTTCATAATTTGGAGCAGAGAGAATAACAGGTTTCCAATTTTTAGCCTGTGAAATATAACCTATCTCTGCCATTGCCGCATATATTTTGATACCACTGTATATTGCATACAACACGAGTATTATCCAAATCATCACACATACATCCTTTTAAAAACAATTGCTTGCAATCATAGCAATTTTTCTTCAATATTTTATAAATACATGTAACGCATATACAACAATCGAAGATTATAATGCGACGAGAAATAAAGTCAAAGCTAAACCTTTTTACATGTAAGAGCTTAGCTTTATAAATTTATTAGGATTATTAGATTAGAATCCTATTCTTCAATACAAAAGGGGTTATTATGAATCTTTCAAAACAGTTATACATGATGATTTTTATCATGTTAATAGGTATTTCAGGTGTCTTTTTTATAGGCTTTACCAAAATGAGCCAAGTTTATGAGGAAACAAATTTTGCTAATGTTAATTCTTTGCCGAGCATTGATCTACTTAACCAAATGATGCAAAAAGGTGCTAGTTTACGTTTCGATATATGGGAGCATATCTCTGCTGAAGATATGCAAAACATGAAAAAAGAAGAAGAAGCGATTCAAAAGGTGAAACAAAGTATTGATAAAGATTTCCATGAATACGAAAAGTTACTTATTAATAATGAAGATACAGTTCTACTTAAAAAAAATAAAGAAGCCCTTACCAAAGCTTATGGCATTTTAGAAAATGTAATGAAACTCTCCTTAGAAAACAAAAAACAAGAAGCTACAAAAATGCTTAATGCCAACCGTCCCTCTTTAGTAGCATTTACCCAAGCTTTGGATAAGCATATGACATTTAATCAAGAACTTGCCCAGCAAAAAGCAAAAGAGGCAGTTTCTGCAAAAGATAATGCCAACACTATGATGATTTTTCTTTCCCTTGCGGTTTTTATTGCCTGTATGGTTGGGGGGGTATATGATTCGTAAAAATATCCTAGAAGGCGTTCATCTCATTCGAGACAGCATCACGCATTTTGTTGAGAAAAAAGAGTTGAAATTCCGTATTGCTTATAACAAAACCAATGAAATCAGAGAAATCGTCGATAGTTTTAACCACTTAGTTGAAGCCCTAGAGCATACCATCGTCGATGCCAAACACTCTTCCAATGAAAATGCTTCAGTCTCCCATGAACTCAGCACAACGAGTATGCAAATTGGACGTAATGCGGAGCAAAGCTCAACCATCGTTTCCAATACGATTGCTGAGATTGCAACCATTAAAACCTTTGTAGAAGAGACGAGTAAACTCTCTGAAAGTATGAAAGACGAAATTTCTAAGGCAGAAAATCGTTTGGATTACGCTAAAAACGAGGTTATTTCCCTTCGTAACGAAGTAGAATCTGCCAGTAATGAGCAAAGCATTCTCGCCCAAAAATTAGAACAAATGAGCCACGATGCTGAACAGGTTAAACAAATCCTCACCGTCATCTCCGATATCGCAGACCAAACGAATCTCTTAGCACTCAATGCCGCCATTGAAGCCGCACGAGCGGGTGAACATGGACGTGGCTTTGCCGTTGTTGCGGATGAAGTGCGAAAATTAGCAGAGCGTACACAATCCTCTTTGACAGAAATTAATGCGACCATTAATGTCATTGTCCAAGCTATTGTTGATTCCTCAGAGCAGATGAATAAAAATGCCAAAAATATCCAAAG
>RZYK01000249.1 GCA_009930355.1 Campylobacterota bacterium
TTTAAAATTTCAGCTACCTCTTTGGCGTGGTAGCTGATGATGATATCCGCCCCTGCTCGCTTAAACGCCAACATCGTCTCCATCATCACACGCTCATAATCAATCACGCCTGCACGTCCTGCAGCTTTTAGCATCGCATATTCACCGCTGACATTGTAGACACATAAAGGAGTCGAGGTGGCATTTCTCACATCACGAATCACATCCAGATACGCAAGGGCTGGTTTCACCATCAAAATATCTGCCCCTTGCGCTTCATCTTCAATGGACTCGTTAATGGCTTCACGACGATTGGCTGGGTCCATTTGGTAGGTTTTTCGATCGCCAAAACTAGGCGCAGACTCTGCCACATCACGAAACGGTCCATAATAGGCACTGGCAAACTTAGTAGAGTAACTCATAATCGGTAAATTGACAAACCCTTCACTATCTAGGGCGTCACGTAAGGCTTCAATCATGCCATCCATCATACCGCTTGGTGCTATCATGTCCACGCCTGAGCGGGCATGAACGAGGGCTTGTTTGGCTAAAATCTCTAACGTCGCATCGTTATTGACACTCTCATGTTCCATATCTAAAATACCACAATGTCCGTGGTCGGTAAATTCACAAAAGCACAAATCGGTCACGACAAACATGTTTGGATACGCTTTTTTAATCGCTTTAACCGTGCTAGCAATAATACCATGCTCACATAACGCATCACTTCCCACACTGTCTTTGACCTCAGGAATTCCAAATAAAATAATTGAGTTAATGCCAAGATCTTGCAAGCTTCCACACTCTTTAAGTATCTCATCAATACTCATCTGATAAACACCGGGCATCGAGCTAATCTCTTTTTTAAAACCTTCGCCACTTTTAGCAAATAACGGATAAATAAAATCGTCCATACTCAGTGTTGTTTCACGCACAAGAGAGCGAAGCGTTGCATTCATCCTCAATCTTCTAAATCTTTTAAACATTCTTTTGCCTTATCTTCGTTAAAATGACGTCTTTGCGTTAAAAAATTACGATTTTACCATAAGTGGATATAAAAGAAAATGAAAATAGAAATTTCAGAGGTTGCAAACCTCCCGTCACGTTTTGGAGCTTTTAAAATTCAATCGTTTAAGGAAGGAATTAAAGAGCATTTGGTTATTTTCAACGAGCCTTTAGATGAAGCGCCTTTGGTTCGCATTCACAGTGAGTGCCTTACAGGAGACACTATCGGAAGTCTTAAATGCGACTGTCGTGACCAACTTGAAGCCGCCCTTAAAATTATCGGCAAAGAGCGAGGCATGGTCATTTACCTTCGTCAAGAGGGTCGAAATATCGGTCTGCTAAATAAAGTCAACGCTTACGCACTGCAAGACAAAGGTTTCGATACCGTAGAAGCCAACCATCAATTAGGCTTTAAAGCTGATGAGCGTACTTATGAAGTTGTTGAGTTTATTTTGGCACATTTTGGTATCTCTAAAATCAAACTTTTAACCAATAATCCTCTCAAACTTGATGGGTTAAAAGGTGTTGACATTGTTGAGCGTGTACCTATTATTATTGAGCCAAATCCTTTTAATGAACACTATTTGAAGACGAAAAAAGAGCAAATGGGACATCTACTTTAAATACAAAGGAGTTGCAAATGTTAAAAGAGTTTAAAAATTTCCTTATCAAAGGCAATGTTATCGATATGGCAGTAGGATTTATTTTTGGTGCTGCCTTTGCAACGGTTGTGAAATCTTTGGTCAGTAATATCATTATGCCACCGGTAGGCTTACTGCTTGGCAATGTCGATTTTTCGTCTTTATTTATTGCTTTAGATGGAAAAGAGTATGTTTCCTTAGCTGATTTGGAAAAAGCAGGTGCTCCAGCGATTAAGTTAGGTGTTTTTTTTAACGACCTCACTTCTTTTATTATTTTAGGATTTGTCATGTTTATGATGATTAAAGGATATGCAAAAATTGCCCCTAAACAAGAGCCTTTACCGACAACCAAAGTGTGTGCTGAATGTGCAATGAGCATCCCTTTAGGCGCTAAAAAATGCCCTCACTGTTTGAGTGAACAAGCCTAAAAATTCTTTACATGTAAAAGAGGAAGAGCCTTTCTTCCTCTTCTTCTTACAAACTTACGCTTTTAAATTTTCGTTGACAAATTCCCAATTCACTAAATGTTTGAGAAAAATATCAATATAATCTGCCCGTTTGTTTTGATAATCCAAATAATACGCATGCTCCCAGACATCCACGGTTAAAAGTGCTTTTTGCTGATGTACCATCGGTGTGTCAGCGTTACTCGTTTTAGTAATTTTCAGTTTTCCATTTTCTAAGACCAACCATGCCCAACCACTACCAAATTGGGTGAGTCCTGCATTTTTAAACGCTTCGACAAAAGCTTCAAAACTGCCAAAATCTTCAGTGATTTTGGATGCAATAGCACCACTTGGAGCGCCACCGCCATCTTTTTTCATACAGTTCCAATAAAACGTGTGATTCCAAACTTGCGCTGCATTGTTAAAAATACCTACTTTTTCAGGCACATTCGCTGAGGCAAAAATAATCGCTTCCAACGCTTCATCTGCCAAAGGCGTATTTTGAATCAAATTATTAAGATTACTCACATAGGTTTGATGGTGCTTTCCATGATGATAACCCAATGTATTAGCGCTGATATAAGGCTCAAGAGCACTTGCTTCATACGGAAGTGCGGGTAAGGTAATTGCCATGATAATCTCCTTTAATAAATGATTAAACACGTTCATTCTACTCTTTCCCCAGTAAACAAAACCTAAATGTAATACTTTTTTTAATCTTAGATACCTAAGCTAGTTCTTTGACATAAGTCATAGCTTTTTGAACGTAATTTTAAGTAGACT
>RZYK01000035.1 GCA_009930355.1 Campylobacterota bacterium
AAAGCTTAGACTTTTCATCACTGCGTATGCTATCAACTGCTTTTTGAAGCTTAGTGATGACAAAAAAGCTCTTCTGTTTAACTAGCAGTTTGGGTTATAAATGATAAATTATAAGATTGAAGGGGAATGGTTTAATGTTTGGATCTCAAGCAGACTATAAGTCACGTTTTAGGATTTTAAAAGGTGGGAAGATTTCCCTAGTTGTTAGCACATTGCTTATGGGCACAAGTTTTGTGGTAACTGACGCAAAAGCAATAAGTGCAATCAATACAAATCCGTATCATATTTCTAGTGTGGATACTTACAGTTTATCTTTAGATAGCACGGTTGATCTTGCAAGTGATATTATTAATTCTGGACTGGGTATTACTATAAACGCTAATACATACGTGCTTAATGCCAATATCAACCATAATATGACAATTACAGATGCTGACTTTGCTTTAAGGATAAATAATCCATATATTGGATCTTCCATTAGCAATAGCAGTACAATTAGCATTACTTCTGCAAATGATAATGTAAAAGGTATTGCGAATGATTATATGTCTTACTCTTCCCTCACTAATTCAGGTACCATTACTATTAACGCTGGAGATAACATTGATAGTAATGCATTTGGCATTCATTCTTCATATATGTATAACGCTTCCCTCACTAATTCAGGTACCATTACAGTTAACGCTGGAAATGGTCGTCATGCATATGGCATTTATTCTTCAGATATGGTTAGTACCACTTCCATTACCAATTCAGGTACCATTAATGTCAACTCTGTAAGTGGTGAGTATGCTATTGGTATTTCTATTAACGCTTCTGATAGTACTGCTTCCATCACCAATTCAGGCACAATAACTGCGATGATCGATAACGTGGCAGATAAGAATGCTTGGTCAGTGTATAGTAAAGGAAGTGATACGCTGAGTAATACCTCTACAGGTGTCCTCAATGGTAATATCTACCACGCAGGAACTGTCAATAATGCTGGAACCATCAGTCTTCCGTATAATGCCTCCAACATTGGTACTTATACCTATATCAGCACTTTTGTCAACAGTGGTACGCTTAAAATCGGTCTTTTGACCGATGGAGCGACAACTACGCATTCGCAACTTCAAACCGATACAGCTACATTTAATAGTGGCTCAACACTTAATGTCAATGTACTTAGTGCTTCAACTAATGTCGATCTTTTGATTGGAAATACATTAAATGATGTTGTTACTGCAAGTACATCTTTAACTCTTAATGGCACACTTAACATTACCGATAACTCAGCCCTTGTTAATTTTGAATATGTGCAAGATGGCAATACTATTGACTTAAATGTAGTAGAGGGAACAAGTATTCTTGATTCTACAATCGCAGGTGGAGGTAATGCACAAGCCCAAGCGGCGGGTACTGCTTTACAAGCGATAGAAGATGGTGGAGTACCTAGCTCCATGACCTCTTTCTTCTCCGCTCTTAATGGTCTTAGCACTGATGCACAAGTAGCTCAAGCCGTTGCTAGTACAACACCAACTAATACCGCTTCAACCGCAGGTGCTGCAACACAAATCGCCAATGGTATTCAAGGTATCGTAGAACAACGTCAAGGTTTGAATATGGGTGGCGGTATGAACTCGGGTGAAGACCTCTTCGCAGAAAAAACGTTCTGGTTTAAACCATATGGTTCTTGGGGAAATCAAGATTCTAAAAATGGTGTTAGCGGATTTGATCTTGACGCATACGGTGCAGGACTTGGATTTGATGGCGAATACGCAAAAGATGCTCGTTTGGGTTTTGCTTTGTTCTATACCGATGCTAGAGTCAAAGTAGATAGCTCAGCCCAACGCAGTGATCTAGATGTCTATACCGCACTTCTTTACGGTATGTTCCCAGTTATTGATAACCAGACTAAAATTATGTATCAAGCAGGATACTCTTGGCAAAAAACAGACTCTTCCCGTTATATCGCTCTGACAAGCGAAACGGCTAAATCTGACTATACCGCTAAAATGGCTTCTTTAAATGTAAAATTGGTGCGTGATTATAAAATAAGTCATGATCTCACACTCCAACCTTTAGTCGAAGCAAGCTATCATAACTTTAAAAACCCTTCTTATAATGAAACTGGAGCATCTACAGCTTTAAATGTGGATAGCTTTGATGGAGAAGAGTTTATCGTGGGTATCGGAGGTATTGCTCATTATAAAATAGACGATACATCTAAATTGGTTGCAAACCTAAATATCGGATATGATCTGATGGATGATAATATCGCAGTAACTTCTGCTTTTAGTGCTTCACCGACCTATAAGTTTACCACCAGCGGTATTGATAATGGAAGATGGAGTTATGGTGCAGGGGTTGGTTATGAGAAACAATTTACCAAAGAGACTTCAGCTACGTTTATGTACAACTACGAAGCACAAGGCTCTACCTATGACACCCACTCTGTTTCTGCTCGTATTCAGTATAAGTTCTAAGAGATTCTCTTTACAAGGATAGTCAAAAAGGCTATCCTTTTTTCAATAAATACAATTTAAAGAGATGAATTTGAAATACAAAATATTTTGTTTTATTATTTTTTCTTTAGTGTTTACGGGTTGTTTTACATCCGTTCCATCTTTGGAACAACGTTATACAAAATTGATGGATATGAACTCCAAAGAATCATTTAAAAGCAAACCTATTAAAACAGGTAGTTTTACGCTTTTTTCACTTCAACCAACGGTTACATGTAAAGATTCGATTATGCATGTTTATATCGAAGGCGATGGTTTGGCGTGGAAAACTCGTACATTAATTTCTGATGATCCAACGCCTATAAATCCAACAGCACTTTCTTTAATGAACCAAGATAGCTTTACATGTAAAGTATATATTTCCCGTCCTTGCCAATATATGACCGTGCTAAGGGAGTTTACTTCCCTAGCATGGCATCAAAGGCTTTGATTTTTTCAAATGCTTTTAGCGAAGAGTCTTTGGCACTTTGGCTTAAGCCCTCACTAAAATGCAAGACATTCTCAAGTAAAACAGCAATCCCTAAAAAAATCGTTTTGATGCAAATTTCTCGTAGATAACTCATTAAAATAGGGGTTGGTAGGTTGTGTGTAGAGTAGACATAGGTTCGCTCATCACTCAAGTCTAAAAACTCTATTTCTCCCTCTTTAAATCCACTCATAGCATCAACCACCACAATGACATCGGGTGCAAATTCCCGCAAAGAGGCAAATTCATTCTCAGGGGTATCGTAACCAAAAAAGACTCTCCATTCAGGCAGATGTTCTTCAACAAGCTTTCCCACCGCAATGGCAACCCCATCGTCTCCTCTGAGCTCATTGCCTACACATAAAAGTGCTTTTTTCACGCAAAATCCTTCCTTAGAACCAAGTAACCCTCTTTGAGGTTGGCAAATATTTCTTTAAGGGGACATTCTATCATTTCAGGAAGAAGTTTTTGGGCATGTTCGGGGAAGACTTCAATTTCAAAATATTTACTTAAATTTCCCAGCTTAAATTTGAGATACTCCTTACCATGATTGAGGATTGTTTGGTACTCTTCTTCACCAATTTCCAAAACTTTTTCACTAAAATCAATGGTCCCCACACCATGTCCAATGCAGGTTGAAAAGATTTTAATTTGTTCAAGCATTGCATCGCCCGATTTGGCACCATCAAGGTGCCGTTTCATGAGCTGGTAGACTTCTATCATTTAGGACCCCATTGAACACGGTGAAGACTGATGTGATCTTCTTCTTCACATGGTACATAGTGGGTATAAATCTCATTGTGTAAAATACCCATACACTCTGCATAACGTGGGTCATCTTCTGCTTGCATGGCTTGTGTAATAGAAATTTTTGTGGCTTTTGGATTTTTAATATCACCACTTTTTACTAAAGCGTCTAAGTATTTATCGTAAAGTTTTCGACCAAAAACATAACTCATCAAACGTTTGGCTTGTACCAACAAATCCCTCTCAAAAAGGGTGTTTCCCATCACTGAGGTTTCTACTAAAGAGGGCATTTCACCTTCTTCTTCAAAGCTTACCTTTTGAAGCCTTTGATCCATGACGCCAAGGGCTGTTGTTAGTCCATATATAATACTTGCAGGATGCGGAGGACACCCTGGAATATAGACATCCACAGGAATGATTTTATCAATACCACTTAAAACACTGTACGCATCGTAAAAAATACCACCCGTTGAACCACATGCCCCAAGAGCCACGACAATTTTAGGATCAGGTGTTGCTTCATAGGCACGAAGCAGTGGGTAGTACATTTGGCGTGTCACAGGACCTGTGCAGAGTAAAATATCCGCATGGCGTGGGTTGGCAACGAGTTTGAAACCAAAACGCTCAGGATCCCATAATGGAGTGATGGCTGCAAAAATTTCAATCTCACAACCGTTACAACTACCGCAGTCTATACGGAAAACACTAAAACTTCTGCCAATGTGTTTTAAAAGCTCCAACTTCTCTTCTAAGTTATTTGCCAGTGCAATGTCACTGGGTACTTCATAGGTTTTCATTCTATCACCATCTCTTTGCCACTGGTAAAATTTGCTACGGTGGCCTGTTTTTTACATGTAGGGCAAACGCCTAAATACTCTTTTGCTTCTTCCAATCTTTTTTCACTGACATTGGCTTTGCTTAAACACTCAAAGCTGTACTTGATCAGTCGTTTTGCACTAAAAGGTTTTTGGCACTGAGTACAGTATTGAACCTCAAGTTCTCCTCTTTGAATCAGAGCAGATTTATCAAATTTAACCGCAAGTTCAAACTCTTCACTCAAACGAATAGCGCCAGTAGGGCAGACTTCATCGCACCTGCCACAAAAGATACAGCGCCCACAATCAAACTCCCATACCAATTTGCTTTTATCGTCATTAAATTGCACCGTGATGGCATTAGAAGGACACGCAATACCACACGCCGCACACCCAATACACAAATCAAAGGTATACGCAGGTTTTCCCCTAAAATTCTTTGCAACATTGTAAGGCTCAAAGGGATACTTATGGGTTGTATCACCGTATTTTTTACTAATATCAAGAAGCTTCATCATCTTAAATCCTTTAACGGACTCTCTTTTTGTGTCCTAGCGAAATTTTTTAAATCTGCGTGGGTTAAAATTTTACTTTTTTTGCTTTTCATATCAACAACGGTTACACGCTCTGTACACGAATAACACGGATCTAGGCTACAGACAATGAGTGCTGCATCAGCGATGGTGTTTCCACGGAATTGAAAACGAAGGCTTGGCCAGTTATTGTAGGTGGCAGCCCTGCATCTCCAACGAAATACTTTTTGTGCACTGCCTTGCATGATCCAATGCACGTTATCGCCTCTAGGCGCTTCTACATACGCTAAAGCATAATTCTCAGGTTTAACATGAAACTTTGGATCGACAATAATTGCCGTTTGTGGCATCAGCTCAAAACATTGGCGGATGATAGAAACCGAGCTTTTAAGTTCCATATAGCGCACCATCTCTCTAGCAAAAACATCGCCACCCTCAACCACAGCCACATCAAATTCAATTTGTTTGAAAAAGTCATACGGATGGTCATAACGCGTGTCTCGTTTAATGCCACTGCCCCTGATATTAGGCCCAACGGCGGAGAAGTCACGAGCAACTTGTTTATCAAGGATACCCACACCCTTCCAGCGTTTCATTTGGCGTTGGTCATCCATAACAGCATCCCATACTTCATCGGCTTGCGTTTCAATGATTTTTAGAATTTTAAGACTCTCTTTTATCTCAACACCCGTCATATCCCGTCTAAGACCACCCATTACCACATTGCCATAAGTTTTTCGTCCACCTGTGACCAACTCTGCTAGTTTCATAGAGTATTCACGAATTCTAAAGATATGCATAAAGGCATTGTAGTTACCGGTCACTTCGCACGCCAAACCAATATTTAAAAGATGGCTATGCAATCTTTCAATTTCTGAACAAATGACTCGAATGGCTTGTGCACGCGCAGGAATTTCTAAGTTAATCGCTTTTTCTGCTGCTTCAATACACGCAATAGAATGGGCATACCCGCAAATGCCACAAACCCGTTCAGCCAAATAACCCATTTGGTCATAGTTCATGCGGTTTTCTGCTAGTTTTTCCATGCCTCTGTGTTGGTAAAAAAGCCTGTAATCCGCATCAATAATGGTATCGCCATCGCAAAAAAGTCTAAAGTGCCCTGGCTCATCTGCTGTGATGTGCAAAGGTCCCAAAGGTACATCAATAATGCCTGAGCCCTCAGGTCGTAAGAACTCATATTCAGGCTCCATATAATGATCTTTCATATCAGGACGGTAGCGGTAATCCATGGCATCTTTTCGAAGAGGGAAGAGTCCTTCTGGCCAGTCATCGCTCAGCGCTAAACGTCGTTTATCAGGTAAGCCCTCAGCAACAAGACCAAACATATCGTAGGCTTCTCTTTCATACCAGACACACGCAGGCACCAAAGGTGTTACAGAGGGATAGGTGAGGCTATCGGGTGAAATAAGCGCTTTAATGGTGACAAAACACTTTTCATCTTGCGCTATCTCATCGCCTTCAAACATCTTGCCACCTTCCATAGAAAGGGCATAATAGAGGGCATAATGTTTATTAATGCTTCGCTCATCATTGGGAATCATGGTTGAGAGATAGCCACCCATGTCGTAGTATAAGAAGCGAACTGCTTCAGGTAAATCATTGAGTTCTACCAACGCAGTTACCTGATCTTCGCATTGTCTGGTAACTTCTAAAACCTTTACTCTAGCACTGAGAGCTTCTATAAATGTATCGCATTTCATGAAAAATCCTATTGTTTTAGTATGCTTTTAACGCTCTGATCAAGCAAGAACGTAAAGGATTCAAATTGCCACACACCAAAGGTGACAATTAAAACAGCCAGTGCGATGAGCGGAAGATTTTCACTAAGCTTCATCTCACCATTATGAACGACAGTTCCTTCTACTTTACCAAAGGAAGCAAGAAAGAAATGTGAAAAATCTGCAATAAAAATAATGGCTAAGGCAAGCGCAAAAATTCCCATTAAAATATACTTCCCATCAATAGCCGCCGCTTTGAAGATTAAAAATTCACTGACAAAAATAGCAAAGCCAGGAACACCAACCAGTGAACAAATGGCAATACCAAAAAGCACGGTTGTAATAGGCGCAATGCGTATCATGCCCCCCATTTTAGTCATATCTTTGGTTCCATAAATTTTGGCAATATTACCTGTAGAACAAAAGGCTAAAGCTTTGGTAAATGAGTGCGCCGCACAGTGAAACAGTGCTGCAAAAATTCCAATGGGTCCACCCACTCCCAGACCAAATGCGATAACACCCATGTGTGCTACGGAATGGTAGGCAAACATACGTTTGACATTGTGTTGGCGAATTAAGAAAAAGGCAGAGACAAAGAGTGTTAAGGTCGCACTCACAATCATAACCGATTGAACAAAATCAAGTCCGACACCGTTTGCAACAACGGCATAGTAACGAATCAGTCCGAGTAAGGCACATTTTAGAAGGATTCCTGAGAGCAACGCTGAGGTAGGCGCTGGTCCTTCGGCATGAACATCGGGTAACCATGTATGCGTTGGCGCAAAACCTGCTTTGGTACCAAAGCCAATTAAAGCGAGGATAAAAATAAGCTTCAATGCCATTGTATCGAGCTGTTCAGCATTGGCAAGAAGGTTTGTGTAGAGCATAGCATCACCCTCAATGTTACCATTGGCAGCAGCAAAGAGCAAAATAGTCGCATAAAGGGCAAAAGCAAGACCAATACTGCATAAAATGATGTATTTGTAGCCGCTTTCTGTGGATTTTTTATCATTTTTAACTGCGACAAGAAAGACAGATGCGAGTGTGGTTGCCTCGATAGCTGCCCACATAAAGGCGATATTGTTACATACAACACTGAGACTCATTGTCCATGTAAAAATAAAACTCAGTGCAAAATAATTTTTGACTTGTCGTAAGGTGACGTGACCTTCTTCAAGTTCCCATTTCATATACGTGGTCGCATAGACATTGACCAACAAACCTGTAATGGCAATAAGGGACAAAAAGATCGCACCCAGAGCATCTAGGAAAAAGAAGCGCTCAAAAGCAAAAAGCTCATTGCCATTCACAACTTTGGCGACTGCCATCAACAAAAGGGTTGAGACAGCAAAACTAAAGACAATGTGAAGGTTTTGTAAAACTTTAAAATGCAAAGGCATAAAAAACATGACAATGCCTAAAACAAAAGGCACGATGAGTATTAATACAAGAATATCCATTTTATCCCCTTAAATTAACCGCTTTGGACGTATCAAGACTTCCATAGGTGGCGTAAAAGCGTTTCGCTAAAATTCCCATAATCAGCACTGCAAAAATGGCATCGGTTAAGATACCAACTTCAACCAGCTCATGGGCATTGTATGCCATGAGTGCAAGGCTTAGGTGAATACCATTTTCAAAGAGGCAGTAGGAGAGAATTTGTTTAATAAAAGAGTTTCTTAGAATAAATCCAAAAATACCCATCATAAAGATAAATGAAGCTGCAAAGAGTGGCAAGGTGTCTTGAAAAAGTGAAAAATTAATAAACACTTTGTAAAACATCATAGCCACAGCCAGTGAAAAGCTCAGCGCTACAACAGGCGATATAAAAAAGCCCCCTACAGGTTCATCTTCAACAACAAGCCCTAATTTTTTAACGAGCCTGAATAGAAACAGTGGTACCACAACAACTTTCATGACAAAAGCGGTTGCTGACCAGATGAGTAATTCATGTGCACCATACTTTACATGTAAAAGCAAAAACACGATGACCAAAAGCAGTGTTTGCAAAGCATACGCTAGAATGCTATGACGGTACTGCCTCAAGCCAAAGACCGCAAAACTTGTTCCCATCATCAAAACTGTGATAATATCAATTAAATTTAGATTTGCCATCGTTAAATTCCCATAATATAAAGTACTAATGCCGTACATGAAACAGCCAATGCATAAAGCATGGTACGTTTCATACCTTTATTCATTGTAAATCTCGGTCCAAAGTTATCAATAAATACACCCATAACATAAAGAAAACCTACTTCTGCTAAGAAAATAATGAGCGATAGAATTGGATTCTCAACAATTCCCCATGGCACGAAGATGACAAGAAAAAATCCTAAAACCGCGAATTGTTTGAGTAAGATTGCTATATCTATTAGGGCAAAATCTTTACCACAAAACTCACCTAAGACACCCTCTTGCAACTCTTGTTCTGCTTCTGCTAAGTCATAAGGTTTTCGTCCAGTCTCAACATACATCACCCATAAAAATGCCGTCGCCGCAATAGAAAAAGAGGGAATAGCATATCCATAATGTCCCTCCAATACGGAATGAACAATAAAAGGTAAATTGGTACTGCCAGCACCCATCATCACCACAATGAGACAAATGACCGCTACTTCTTCGGTATAAAAACCCATAGTACCTTCTCTGCTCGCACTGACGCCTGAAAAAGGGTTGGCGGTATCAAAACCCGCCACAATAAAGGTAAATCGAAACAATGCACCTAAATAGAGTAACACAAAGATGTCAGAAAATTGTGACAAAGCAATAGCATTTGTGCCGTAGGTAATGGGTAAGGCACAAAACATGGCTGCTGCACTGATAAACAACACATAAGGAGCTATTTGATAGATATAGCTTGCACTGTGCGATTTGGTTCTGCCTCGTTTGAGTAATTTATAAATATCATAATAGGTTTGAAAAATACTCGGTCCCATACGGGATTGAAATTTGGCTCGAAGTTTCCTTGAAATACCATCAAAGAGAGGAGCGACCATTATTGCTGAGATAAGTTGTAATAATACGTAAAAGAAATCCATTTTCATCCTCTCCTTATAGGTAGTAATACCCAAACATCAGTATTAAACAAAGGTAAATCAAAATATAACCCGCATAAAGGTTGGTTCTACCATTTTGAAAAACACCGATTTTATCGGCAATCACCATAATAAAATCAATCACAGGTGCATACAGTTTTTCCCAAAAAAGATCATGGGTTTTATGTGTGTAAACCGCCTTTGAAAAGTACCCGTCAATTTTCACTTCACTTTCGTATCGTAAAATAAAGCTTAATGCTTTTTTGATGTCACCTGTAAAGGCATTGGAGCCAATTTGCATGTTTTTGTTGTAAAGAAAACCGCATGCCCATGGATCAGTAATACGAGCTTCTTTATGATTCGCCTTTAAAAGATACAGGAGCACAAAAGGGATAATGGCGCATAAAAGCATTACCATGATAATGATTGGCATAGAGATTAAACCTTGGATACTTGTAGTGGTTTGGGGTATTAGTGTAAAAACGATGTTTGAAAGCATACCAATGACATCATTCATAAATACACCAATTCCTACACATAAACTTGCCAATAAACTAAGTGGTAAGAGTCGAATAAAAGAGACTTCTTTCGCATTTTCTATTTTTTGGGTATCACGTGCAACCCCTAAAAAGATAGCCCCGTACACTTTTGAAAATGCCATAATAGCCATTGCACCTGTAATAGAAAGGGCAATAATGGCAAGCGTAAAGAAGAAGCGTGAGACAACACCCTCATGAATGCCACCCATAACCATGGTTTTATAGACAACCCATTCACTGGCAAATCCATTGAGTGGAGGCAATGCACAAATAGCAATAACCGCAACAAAAAAGATAATAGAGGTTATCGGCATTTTTTTATGCAATCCACCCAGAAGATCCATATTGCGTGTTTGTGTGGCGGTGTAGACATTGCCACTGAGCATAAAGAGAAGTGATTTAAAAACGGCATGGTTTAAGATATGAAAGAACCCAGCGACAAAGCCTAGTAAAGCAATGGTAGGAGAGTTGGTTCCCAGTCCATAAAACGCGCCGCCCAATCCTAGGAAAATAATTCCTACGTTCTCACAGGAGCTATAGGCAATAGCAGCTTTGTAGTCGTTAGAAATGAGTGCGTAAATAATGCCAAAAATACAGCTCAGTGCACCCACAAACAGTAAGATATAACCAAATTGAACCAGTGAAGGCAACAGAAGTGAAAATTTAATAAAGGCAAAAAGAGCAACTTTAATCATAACGCCACTCATAAGTGCTGAAGCATTTGATGGGCATTGGCAATAAGCAAGCGGCAACCAAACATGAAACGGAAACATTCCCGCTTTTGAGCCAAGACCAATGAGCAGGAGGACAAACAGTGTTAAGCTCATGCCAAACCCAATCTCCATTTCAGCAAATTTACTAAACTCAAAGCTACCTGCAACGCTTGCCATAATTAAAAGAGCCACCATTAAACAAAAGGCTCCAATTTGAGCAATACCTAAGTAAATCATGACATTTTTTCCAGCATCCTTCCCATCATTAATCAAAATTAACAAGGCTGAGATAAGGGTCATAACTTCCCATAAAAGCATAAAGGAAAACACATTGTCACTGGCAATGACCAAAAGCATGGAAAGAATAAATGCGTTAAAGAGTGACGCAAAAACGGCTAAGTTTGCTTTGTTTTCATAGAATTTTGCGTAGTCAAAACTAAAGAGTGAAACTGCAAAAGCGACAAGACTCACTAAAAAACTAAAAAACATGCCTAAGGAATCAAGTCGAAACAAAGGTGCACTAATAAAGCTTCCTGGTAATTTCCATAACAAAGTATCGTTTAGATTGGAAAAGAAAAAAATCGCTGCATAGAGCGAAATGACGCTGGCTAAGCCAAATCCAACTTTTTGTGCAAGAAGAGGCTTTTTATACAGCAAAAGAGAAAGAAGTGAGGCTAACAAAAATAGCGTGTATATGGTTTGCATTATGATTCCTCTTTAGTGGTTTGGGGTTCTTCAACGGGAGTAGGTACAGGTTCTTTAGGTTTTTTAAGAACAGGCTCAGGTATGTCTTTAAACTCTACATCTGGAACAATGGTCTTTAAAAAGGGTGCCAAGTCACCTTTGACTTTTTTGCCAAATTTACACTCTCCAGATACCGGGTCAACAAAGACCAGTGCACCCGTTGGACAAACACTCACACACGCAGGTCCACTTTCGATACCTGCACACATATCACATTTAATAGCAATACTTTTAAGACCACTGATACAGCCTGCTTCTAAATGGGTTTCTACTTCTTCTTGTATGGAAGGAGGAAACTCAGCATCAATGACAATCGCCCCATAAGGACAGGCAATGGTGCAGAGTTTACAGCCAATACAGATCTCTTCACAAAGCTCTACACAAGAGTTTGCGATACGAAGCGCACCCGTTGGACAGACATTGGCACAGGGGGCATCGTCGCATTGGCGACATTGGTTAGGCATTTTACCGCTCTCAAGCGAGAGCACATCCAACCTTTTTTTGGAGAGTTTTCCCCGTATGTAGGCATGTTTAACGCATGCTTTGACACAGGCATTACAGGCAATACACATTTGTGGATTTGTAATCACGAATTGATGAACTTTTGACATAGACTACCCTTTACGGTATGGTATAGCTTAATCGAACGAAATAGTGAAAAAAGCTTTCAAAAAAGAATAAACTTTTTTAGTAAGACAGTGAAATAATACACTAAATTTGTAGCGTGAAAATAGCGAGTCATTAAAAAATAATAAAGTAAGAAATTAGTTTATAAAATAAAGAAGTTTTTTAAAGTGTAAGACCCTGAGGTTTCTAGCCATTAGGCTAGACGTCTCAGAGCTTTACATGTAAAAAGATTATGCTGTTTTAAATGTCGAAAGAGCGTTACTAAGGTTAGAAGAGAGTTTAGAGAGGTGTTCAGCTGCACTGGCAATCTCCTCAACGCTTCGTGCATTGGTGGAGGTAAGTTTATGAATGGCATCCACCCGTGCTAACATTGCTGTGGCTTCTTTACTACCATTTTTCGCGTCTTTAGCTGCATTTTGAGCAATAGTAGATGTTTCATTCATACTAGAGACGGTTTGAAGCATAAGTCCTTGTGTTTTTTCTGCTCTGCTGCCTAGCGCTTGAATATGTTGGGCATTTTTCTTCATTAAATCTGATGAGGTATTGACCGACTGGGTAATAACAGCAACAGTAGAGTTACTCTCCACCAGACTTTTTTGAGTGCGCTCAGCCAATTTTCGCACTTCATCGGCGACCACGGCAAAACCTCTTCCATGCTCTCCTGCACGGGCTGCTTCTATAGCGGCATTGAGGGCCAGGAGGTTGGTTTGTTCGGCAATATCGCTAATCACAGATAAGACTTGTTGCACTTGTGCAACCTCTTGATCAAGCTGTTCCAAACGTGCAGAGAGGTCGGTTTCATTGACAACAATGGTTTGAAGTTCAGAAGAAACGGCTAAAACTTCTTGTGATGCGTTATTTAACTCATCAGAAACGGTTTGCATAATTTTGCCTGCATGCTGAGAATTTTCTTCACTGGCATGTAAAATC
>RZYK01000250.1 GCA_009930355.1 Campylobacterota bacterium
AACGCAACTCAATCGTCTTAAAGAGTCAGATGCACAAGGCTCTAGTATGTACGAACGCATTATGGAGCGTTATTTTAAAGGAGCGGTGCTGAACCCATAATATTTCACGTAAGGTTCACAGTTTTACCCTATAATGCATCAAATTTTTTGAAAGAGTGAAGATGATACGATTCTTTTTACTGGTTTTGGTGTTGTTTTTAGGAGGATGTGGACCTCGTTATGTTATTAAAAACCAATATATTCCTCCAACGGCTTTACAAGCGCAAAGTTGTCTTAATCACTGTACTCTTTTGCGTCAGAGTTGTCAAAATCAGTGCCAGAAGGATTATCAGTACTGTTTAGATGAAGCGTATGGTAAAGCGAAAGTCATTGAAGCAGAGGCGTTGCGTTCTTTTGAACGGGCGTATGGGCATTATGATATGGATAGAATGCGTTATGAGCATGATGTGAGGCGTTGGCAGAGAGATTATTATGATTATAGCCGTGATTTGAGCTATTATCAAACTCAATGTGAGCGCAATAAAGATGCTTATGCCTGTAAAAAAAGAGATGAACTACGTCGTTTTATGAGTCGATTGAGCCGTGAAAAACCCCGTGAACCTTATGCCCCGATTCGCCCTAGTTTTGAGCAAATTTTAGTGAATCAACAGAGCTTTTGTACGACTGATTGCGGGTGTGAACAAAGCTACGATAACTGTTTTGTTGGGTGTGGTGGTACGATAATTCCCCATAAAATTTGCGTGGAAAATTGTGATAAATAATCTTTACATGTAATTCTTTTGTAATGGCTTGAAGGTATTATTTTCTTCATGATTAATGAAGGAATGATACGCAATGTTAAATGAAAAATGGCAAAAATTGGTTGAAGTAGCAGATTTTGCTTTTCAGCCTATTGTCAATATTTACACAGGCAAACTCTATGCCGTTGAAGCTTTGATTCGCAATTATGAAGGTGCTGGTTTTGTAACGATTGATGCCATTTTTGATACGGCATATAGTGAAAAAATTCTTTATACGCTTGATGTAAAACTGCGTGAAAAAGCCATTCATAAATTTTCTCTTCTTCCTTTTTCAAAGCACATTAAGCTTTTCTATAATTTAGATAATCGCATTACCATGATGCCCGATTTTAAGCCAGGGTATACGTGTGACTTGTTAAACAATTATGGCATGGATACTTCAAATATCTGTTTTGAGCTCTCTGAAAAACATCAAGTGGGTATGTATGCAGGAGTGGATAAACTCGTTCTAAACCTCTACAAACAGCAAGGCTACAAAATGGCAATTGATGATTTTGGGGTTGGATTTTCTGGGCTTCAAATGCTCTTTAACGCAGATCCTAATTTCATTAAAATTGATCGTTTTTTTGTGTGTGATATTCATTTGAGTAAGAAAAAACGTCTTTTTGTAAGTTCCATTGTTCAGATTGCTCAGGTGATGGGCATTTTTACGATTGCGGAGGGTGTAGAGTGTGAAGAGGAGTATTTGGAGTGCAAAAAACTAGGGTGTAACATGGTGCAAGGGTATTTTGTGCAAAAGCCAACCCAAAATGTGTGTGAGATTTTATCTTCGTATGAGCATCTCAAAACCGTCTCTCTCAATGATAAACGCAAAGGGACGAAAAATTCGGACGTGCTCAAATATTTACAACGCAATCATCCTGTGTTTATAGACTCAAGCATTAATGAGGTGTATGAGATGTTACGTGCGGATAAATCGGTGCATTTTGTGCCTGTTTTAGAGCGTGATTATACCCCTATTGGTGTGATTAAAGATACGGATATTAAGACCTATATTTATTCGAATTACGGAAAAGCCTTGCTCTATAATTTAACAAAAGGGAGCCTTAAAACCATTGTCTCTTCGTGCGGTAGAGCGGACATTAATGATCCCATTGAGAAAATTTTGAAAATTTATGGCTTTGATGATGAAAACGATGCGATTTTGATTACGGAAAATGAAAAATACGTGGGCTATTTAAGTTCAAGAGTTCTTTTGGAGATGGTGAATGAAAAAAATATTGTCGATGCAAAAGACCAAAATCCTTTAACAGGACTCTCTGGCAATCGCATCATCAATGAATTTGTCTCAACGTCCATGGAATCAGAAGATAAAGTCATGATGGCGTATTTTGATTTTGATAATTTCAAACCCTTTAATGATTATTATGGCTTTCGTAAAGGGGATCGTGCGATTACCTTGTTTGCCGATATTTTACGCAGTGCTGTGGGTTTAGAAGAGTGTTTGATAGGGCACGTGGGCGGTGATGATTTTTTCTTAGGCTGGAGCTTGAAAGAGGAGCATAATTTTGAGCGGGTGTATAGTATTGTCCAAGAGATAGTTCTAAAATTTGCTGAGGATATTAAAAGTTTTTATTGTGAAAATGGACTCTCATCGGGGTATATCTTAGCAAAGAATCGTGATGGTATGCTTCAATCATTCCCCTTAATGACAGTGAGTGCTGCGGTGATTTGTCATGGATTTGGGTATCGGCATGATTTGGACGATAACGAGCTCAATGAAATTTTTGGGCGCTTAAAAAAGAGTGCTAAAGTTTCACCTACGCATATTGCGTGTGTGGATTTGGGTGTTATCAAACCAGCGTAAATTTTTTATATGATAGAATAAACTTTTCGCAGCAAGGAGTGCCTTATGCAAGAAGAGAAAAACTATCGTGTTCTCAATATAAGCCTTGAAGAGAGTCTCAAATCTTCCCTGTTTGACCAAGATTTTGCCATAGAGATGGTCTCAAAACATTTGATTAAAATGCCTTTTTTTCACTCAAAAATTAGAGCGTTGTTGACCTTTATGGGTGTGCCAAATTGTGGTAAGCGTTATATG
>RZYK01000036.1 GCA_009930355.1 Campylobacterota bacterium
ATCCTCTTTGACAGAAATTAATGCGACCATTAATGTCATTGTCCAAGCTATTGTTGATTCCTCAGAGCAGATGAATAAAAATGCCAAAAATATCCAAAGGCTCTCCACCGTTTCAAGTGGCGTTGAAAAAACCATCGTAGGAACAACCGAAGTTATGCAAACCAGTGTTCAAAGTGTTACTATGAGCGCAAATAACTCGCAAAAAATAGCCCAAGACACCGATAAAATCGTAAATATGGTAAGTAATATCAACGCTATTACCAGTGAAAATGCGAGAAGTGTTGAAGAAATAGCTTCCGCGGCAGACCACCTCTCTAAATTGGCTGAAAATCTCAACCTTAAACTCAACCAATTCCGCTCTTAAATCCTTTGCTTTTAGGGAATGCTATAGACATTCCCTCCTCTTTTCGTGCGCTAAGACATCATGGTATAATACGCCCAAAAAATGAAATGAGGCACCGCTTTGGCACTGTTAGATTTAATTGGAATACACAAAGCATACGAAACCCAGAAAATTTTAACCCATGTTGATTTTTCACTCCATGAAGGAGAGCGTGTAGCCATTATTGGAAAAAATGGTGGCGGAAAATCGACCCTTATGAAAATTGTTTATGGCATTTTAGAAGCCGATGAGGGACGTAGGATTCTTCAAAAAAACATCAAAGTCGGTATGTTAGACCAAACGCCCCGTTTTAAAGAGGGTATGAATGTCAAAGAGGCAATTGAAGAGGAGCTTAAAGAGCTTAAAAATGCCAAACTTCGATACGATGAAATCTTAGTCTTGCTTGAGTCTGACTTTCATAATGACGCTCTCTTGCACGAACAAAGCCACCTTGCCACTTTTTTAGACATACACGACGCATGGAGTTTGGATGAAAAAATCGAGCAAGTCTTACAAGAATTTGACCTCAAACAGTTTGAAAACAGCGATGTTAATCTACTAAGCGGAGGAGAACAACGCCGTGTCACTTTAGCAGGGCTTATCTTGCAAAAACCAGATATTTTACTTTTGGATGAGCCAACCAACCACTTAGACGTTTACATGGTTGAATTTTTAGAAGAGATGATTTTAAAAGGAAAATTCACCCTGCTTTTTATTTCACATGATCGTTATTTTATCGACCATTTGGCGACTCGAACAATTGAAATTGATGAGGGAAGTTTGCGCAGTTTTGAAGGAGGCTATGAAAATTATCTTGTCAATAAAGAACTTTTGATTCTCTCACTTCAAAAACAACATGAAAATCTTCTCAAATATCTCAAAGGAGAAGAAGAATGGTTAAGAAGAGGGGTTAAAGCACGTCTTAAACGCAATGAAGGTCGAAAACAGCGTGTGTTTGAACTGCGTGAAAATGCGAAAAAAAATCCTTCACTGGTAAAAAAACTTAAACTAGAACTTGAGAGAGAAAAGCATAATTTTAATGGTGAGAAAATCCTAAACAAACAAAAAATGCTTTTTGAAATGTACAATATTCACAAGAAACTGGGCGATAAACTTCTCATTCGTGATTTTACAACCCGCATTTTACAAAAAGACCGTATTGCGATTGTGGGTAAAAATGGTGCGGGAAAATCAACCCTCTTAAAAATTCTCCTTGGGGATTTAAGTGTGGATAGTGGTGTTTTCAATAAAGGTGATTTTAAAATTGGCTATTTTGACCAACAACGCTCAATGCTGGATGAAAACAAAGACCTGATTGAAACATTCTGCCCCAATGGTGGCGATAGAGTCGATGTCAAGGGCAAAAATATGCACGTTTTTGGCTACCTTAAAAACTTTCTCTTTCCTAAAGAAGATTTAAACAAAAAAGTAGGTGTACTCAGTGGTGGTGAAAAAAACCGTGTGGCTTTAGCACTCCTTTTTGCACAGGAAGTGGATTGTCTTATTTTAGATGAGCCGACCAATGATTTGGATATTCCAACGATTAACATTTTAGAAGAGTACATTCAAAGCTTTAATGGAGCCGTTATTTTTGTAAGTCACGATCGTTACTTTGTTGATAAAATAGCCCAAAAGCTCTATGTTTTCAAAGGTGAAGGTATTGTAGAAGAGAGTTATCAAGGCTACAGCGAATACTTAGAAATCGAAAAAGAGATTAAAGAACTTGAAAGTATGGAATTTTTACAGCCGACCCTTAAAGAAGAGCCAAAAACACAAAAAACCAAAGAAACACCGCCTACCAAACTCAGTTACAAAGAACAACGTCTGCTTGAAACACTCCCCGTGCAGATTCAAACCTTAGAAGATGAAATCAAAGAGATTAAAGCATGCCTTTCAAATCCCGAGTGCTACCAAAACATTGGACTCGCACAACTCTCAAAAACACTCGAAGAAAAAGAGGCTTCTTTGGAGCCTCTTATTGAAGAATTACTGCTGATTGAAGAGAAAATGGAAATAATGCAAAAGGCTTAACTGCCCTTTGCATTACACTTTAAAGCTTGAAAGCGTTGTATCAAGCGTATGAGAATTTTTCAACATTACTTGAGAAATCTGAGCCAAATCTTCAGCAATTTTCTCATTGTTGTGAGAAAGTCCCAATGTTTTTTTCATCTGCTCCATCATCTGTGTTGTCATAGAAGCAATTTCCAGCACTTTTTGCGACGCTTTTTTGGCATCTTCCATAGACTCTAAAGTACGTTTTTTTGTCTCTTGTGTCTCTTCTTCTACCTTACATGCATTTGATGAGATATCATGAATATTTTGTGCATTATTTTCCATATGTGAACTCAACTGGGTTACACCTTGTACAATCACACTAATGGTTGCATCTATCTCTGCCAATGATTTTTGTGTTCGCTCAGCCAATTTTCGTACTTCATCCGCTACCACAGAAAATCCACGCCCGTGTTCACCCGCCCGTGCAGCTTCAATAGCAGCATTTAAAGCTAAAAGATTGGTCTGATCGGCTATCTCTTTAATCATGGCTAAAATAGATTTAATCTGATTCGTTTGAGAAACAACACTTTGCACTTGTTGCGCCATTTCTTGCTCATTTTCACTGGCATGATTAATCTTTTGAACCACATCATTTAAAGAAAAGCTCATGGCTTCTAATACACTAAAGGACGTACTATTATCCTCAACGGTATTCATGGCTAAACGTTTTGACTCATCAAGATTTTGCTCAATATGTGTCATCAAATCAAAAGACATCTCAATTTGATGGGCTTGTTCTACCACACTTTTAGAAAAAGTTGTTGCATTCATATTTAACGTTGCCCCAGTATGTTCAACGTTTTGAGAGATGCCCTGAGACGTCACAATAATTGAGTGAATTTTTTCAATAAAAAGATTAATAAAACGGGCAATATCCCCCATTTCATCTTTGCTTTGAATATTAAGACGTGCTCTTAAATCGCCATTCCCTCCACTTAAATCCCTTACCCTCTCTCGTAAAAGTATTAAAGGATTTCCTACGACACGTTTAAGCACGAGCATGATTAAAACTGACGTTATTAAAAGTGAGAGTGCAAAAATAGTAAGCAATTTCCAGCTAATTTGCGAAATATAATCATCAATCGCATCAAACGAAAACGTCATATCCATCACACCTAAAACATCACCCTCCTTTGAGGTCGGATGACAAGAGAGACAATCCTTTTCTGCAATAAGTGGTTTTAAAAGTCGCAAACTATGCCCCTGTGCATCATTAAGTTCAATATTACGAGGATGGGGATTTTTAAAGATAGAAACGATGGCTTCATCATTGGAAGGTTTTGCCTCTATCCCAAACGTCTCAATGACCGCTAAAGACTGATGAATTTTCAGCTCTTTAATGCCTTTCATCTCTCCCGCATCATGCAAAGATTTCTCAATCAATGCTCTATCGCCCAGATTCATAGTAGCTCGAACCGTTTGAAAAACAGATTGGCTGAGCAAATCGAGGTTGTTTTCACTTTGGAGTTGAGAAGATTTTTTAAACTCTCCAACAATAAAAAATTGCAACACACTAAAACAAATCAACAACAAAGGAATAAGCGTCAAGCCTATTTTAACACCAATGCCTTTTTGCATCACAGATATATCTTTACATGTAAAGATATTTTAACACCCATTGCTATCATAAAAACTCCTCTATACACAACTCTTTTTGTAAACTTGATTTATTATAGTAGCAATAGCTGAGGCAAAAGTTAAACCTTTCTAAAAAAGACACTTTTTAGCCACACAGTTCCTTTTTTACCTGTTCACTTGCCATCCCAATATTCCAAGCAGGTTCCCACACCAACTCTATCTCGCAGGAACGAACTCCTTCAAGTTTTAAGACCGATTCTCGTGTCCATTGCTGAATCAGTTCATGTAAAGGACATCCTTTGGTAGAAAGCGTCATGGTGACATGAACATTGTTTTCCACATCCACTTTTACCCCATAAATCAACCCTAAAGAGACAATATCAAACCCAACTTCTGGATCAATCACCGTTGAAATAGCCTCATACACCTGCTCTTCTGTTATCATTTTCCATTCTCCTTCATTTTAAAATTAAACGCATAAAACGCATTAAACGCAACCAATATCAACGATACAATCAATATAAAACTGCCTACCAAGAAGAGTGTTGGCAGTTGCAATACAACACCCACCACTTGAATCATCACCGCTCCAAATAAAAGAGACGTCTGCGTATCGGCTATTTTGGTATGCACCATCTGATGGAGTAACGGTACTTTTTGTTTTCCCACCAACGGTGAAAATTTCTCATACCAAATCAAAAATGGTAAAATCTTATAAATATGCCCTACTATAAATGAAAGTAGAAAACCAAAAAAGAAAAGAGATCCTGAGAGAATGGCTAAAAAGTCATCTCCTTGAACCATGTAAAGCACCAAACTTAGTACGCTAAGGCTGAGCGCCATCCATGCAAAGACAATATTTTTCACCCAATAATCATTCTGTTTACGCACCCGTTGTTTGAGAATCACACCCATTTGAATCACATAAAGCCCTATACCTACAACCATAAGCAATGCAGCTAAACCTTTCATCCCCCAGCCTAAGCCAAAAACAAAGGTTGCCATGCCCAGTGCAATACCTAAAGGATAGATAAAAAGTGCTGCCTTAATCCAACCATCTTTGAAACTATGAGAGAGTGAAAACATAGGAATTAAAACCATCGAAACCCCCATAACAATCATCATCACAAAGCCACCTAAGGTTCCAAGAACATGTGCTTTAATCCACGCATCAATCTCTATTTCAAAAAGTCCATGCCCAAGTGTAAAGCCTATGATAAGCCCAAAGCTTACCGAAACAAAAAGAAAAACAGTCGCCATCAACAAAAACCATCCCACGAGACTCATTACTTCCAAACGATAAAAGGTGATAAAGACATTGACACAAAAAATCAGCATAGCAAGATAGGTAATTACCGCACCATAAGGAATAAGAAGATGAAGCGCTCCAACGCTAAAACCACTCACCATTAAAACAAGACCCAACACATACATGTAAAACTGTATATATGCAAAATCTTTCGAAAAAATAGGCGCTTCAAGCACCACGGGTAAGAGCTGATACATCGCCCCAAAAATAATCATCATCACAAAGCCTAAAAGATAGAGGTGTGAAAATGCCGCTAAGGAAGAGGAGACCATAGAGCCTAAGATATCAGAGCCCATGCTAAAAAGCAAAACTCCACTGAAGATAAGAAAAACAATTCCCGCAATAAAAAAATGCGCCACCAACACAAAAGGCGGTGCCATTTCGGTAGCAAGTGAGACTTTCATCCCCTTATCCTGCACAATGCTTTTGAGTTAAATCAGCTTTCTCACTCACACCCTCTTTATATGAGAAAACTAATTTTTGTTTACCTTCACCAAGGTCAGTAACATCAATAGTGTAAAAATCACTCACTTTGGCTAAAAGTCCCACAGGAGAGCGGTGGTTAATCATGACAACTTTTTTATGAGGTGCATCTAAAAGTTCTAGTGCGAGCATTGCATTTACCATAGGTTCTGGTGGAACACACATGGACGTATCGAACTCTATATATTCTATGCCATCATGGGTATAGGTAAAAAAAGGAACAGTAGCATCGTTTACATGTAAAGAAATAGGGGTCATTGTTTCATCCTTTTGGTTATTTTGATGAAACTATAGTGGAAGATAAAAGAGATTTCCTTAATCTAAATCAATAAAAAGAGAAAAAATATCTTAATTGAAGAAGAAGCCCACAAAATGGGCTTCTAAAGAAGTTTTTAATGTAAAAAGTGACGTACTCCTGTAAAATAAAGTGCCATACCATACGCATTTGCAGCCGCAATCACTTCATCGTCTCTAATGCTTCCACCAGGTTCAATAATCGCTTTAACACCCGCAACGGCAGCGGCATCAATGCTATCACGGAATGGGAAAAATGCTTCACTCGCAAGTGCGGCACCACTCACATCAATGCCCATTTCTTCAGCTTTTCGAAGCGCTGCTTTGGCGGCGTCCACACGACTGGTCATACCCATACCAATGGCTACCATGGCGCTATCTTTAACGTACACCACACAGTTGGATTTGGTTAAACTTGCCACTTTATAAGCAATCTCAAGGTCACTCATCTCTTGTTTAGAGGCTTGACGGGTGGTTAAACATTTTGCCTGTGTTATCTCTTCATCACGTACCATGTCACTCTCTTGAAACACAAACCCACCATCCACGTGCTTAAAGTCATACGCATCTTCGCTAAGCACCAAATATTTGCTCTCTTGTGTAAAAATTTTAATGCGTTTTTTGCTTTCAAAAACAGCCAAAGCCTCTTCATCGACATTCGCCGCAATAATCACTTCCACAAAAATTTCATTGATTTTCTCTGCTAAGGCTTTATCAAGCGTTCCATTAATCGCTACGACACCGCCATACGCTGAGACAGGGTCACATTTTAAGGCTTTAACGTAACTATCCAGTAAAGTTTCACCAATAGCAAAACCACACGGATTGGCATGTTTAATAATACACACCGCAGGCGCATCTCCAAACGAAGCAGCGATTTTAACCGCACCGTTAATATCGGTCATATTGTTAAAACTTGCCTCGCCTTTGAGAGTTTTAAAGTTATTTGTAAAGAAATAATCAAACTCGTACAATGCACCTTTTTGGTGCGGATTTTCACCATAACGGGTATCAAACGCCTTTGTCCCTACAATAAACTGTTTCTCACCAAATCCGCCATTAAAACGCTGGTTCATGTAGTTTGCAATCATACTATCGTACGCTGCGGTATGCTCAAATGCTTTAATCATCAAAGAGCGTCTAAATTCGAGTGTATTACTCCCTGATTTAAGAACATCAATTACCCTATCGTAATCCAAAACATCGGTGACAATCATAACATCGTTAAAGTTTTTTGCCGCACTACGCACCATTGCAGGGCCACCGATGTCAATGTTTTCGATAATCTCATCAAAATCATCGGTCTTCGCAATCGTCTCTTTAAACGGATACAGATTGACACACACCACATCAATGCCCTCAATGCCATGCTCTTGTGCTGTCTTTACATGTAAAGGCATATCTCTTCGGTGCAAGATACCGCCATGAATCATGGGATTGAGCGTTTTGACTCTTCCATCAAACATTTCAGGGAACTTTGTTACTTCAGAAATTTCAAGCGCTTTAATGCCCTCTTCTTTTAAGAGTTTATACGTTCCACCTGTGGAAATAACCTCAAAACCAAGCCCTACCAATTCTTTTGCAAACTCAACAATCCCAGTCTTATCGCTGACACTAATTAACGCTCTCACATGATTCCTTTATTCGTTTTATTAATAATTCATTCATACTTTTATTTTACAATACCTTCCTTTTAGGACGCATTAAACTTTGGAGCAAGCAATGAACTCTTCCCCCACTTCTTCCCAAAAAACATGGCTTATTCTCTTTGCCAGCTGGCTTATTGCCATGGTTTCCACACTGGGAAGTCTTTTCTTTAGTGAAGTGATGTTTTTCCCACCCTGCGTGATGTGTTGGTATCAACGTATTGCGATGTACCCTTTGGCGCTTATTTTTCTGGTTGCACTTTTTTCAAGCGATAAAAATGTGTTTAAATACGCCATGCCTCTAGTGCTCAGCGGACTCTTTTTTGCACTGTATCATAACCTGCTTTCATGGGGCATTCTTCCAGAAACAGCCGCACCTTGTACACAAGGTGTTTCATGCACGAGTGAATATATTAATTGGTTTGGATTTATCTCTATCCAATTTCTCTCTTTAAGTGCCTTTGTGATGCTTTTTATCTTACTACTTTGTCTTAAACAAAAGGATGCAAAATGAAAAAACAGTGGATTATTGTAAGCTCGCTGATTGTACTCGTGGGGCTTTATTTTGGAGGAAGCTACCTCTATAAAAATGCCGACCATCGTGTTGCCGATGAAAAAACATCCGCCCTTATGCGTCCTCATGCCTTTATCATTGGAAACCCTGATGCGAAAACAACCATTGTTGAGTTTTTTGACCCAGCCTGTGAGACGTGCAAAAGTTTTTATCCATTTGTAAAAAATATTATAAAACAACATCCTGATAAAATTAAACTGGTTTTGAGGTATGCCCCTTTTCATAAAGACTCAACCGTCGTTGTTGCCATGATAGAAGCAGCACGCCTACAAGGAAAATACCTTGAAACAATCGATGTCATCTACAAATACCAAGATAAATGGGCAAGTCACCATACGCCAAATATTGGCTTAATTTGGGCGTTTCTACCTGAGGCAGGTGTCAATATTGAAAAGATTAAAGAAGATATGAAAAAACCAGAAATCGAAGCACTCATTGCGCAAGATATTGCTGATGTAAAAACACTCGGTGTTAGAGCAACTCCTGAGTTTTTTGTCAACGGTAAACCTCTGCTCAAATTTGGTTACAAAGAGCTACAAACCCTTATTGAATCTGAATTATAGAGAAACCCTCTAGCAGGGTTTCTCCTCGTGACATTCACAGCCGTGAAGACGGATTTCTTTACGTTTTTTAGCGGCTTTAAAACGTTTGATTTGAGCAGGCGTTTGCGGAATTAGCTCAGGAACAGGTGTGGGTTTTCCATCCTTTCCAATCGCCACCATTGTAAAGAAACAACTGTTGGTATGAATTGCCGTTCCTTTTTGAATATCCTCCGAAATGACTTTAATCCCTACTTCCATCGACGTTTTACCCGTGTAATTCACGCTGGCCAAAAAAGTGAGCAGTGAGCCTACCGAAACAGGATGTTTAAAAATAACCTGATCCACCGACATAGTAACAACATAATGCCCACAATAACGTGAAGCACATGCATACGCCACTTGGTCAAGTAATTTTAAAATATCACCACCGTGCACATTACCCGCTAAATTGGCTTTATCAGGTGTCATTAAGACAGACATAGAGAGTGTATGTTTTTCAAAAGGGGTGGAGAGCATTTTTTGCCTTTACATGTAAAAAATAATTTCATTCATTGTAGCACATTGAAAATATAACCTTTCTCTCAATTCCAACACATTTCATAAAAAATATCTTTTTTTTCATAACATTTCAAACAATATGCGATAGAATCATGAGGCAAAAAAACATTAAGAATAATAAACATGAAACACTATTTATTCAAAAACATCAAAATGATTCTACTCTTTAGCATGGGTTTCTTTATCCTTATTATTGCTAATTATTGGATGAATCTTTATATTTTAAAAAGTACTATCGATGATTTACAAATTCAATCCATGAAAAATGTTTCAAATCATTTAAATGAATGGCTGGAAGCAAAAATGAACTCCCTTTATCTTGCAAGAGATTTTGTGAGTAAACTCAATCCAGATGAGAACGAAAAACGTATTCACGAAATTTTAACCAATAGTTCTAAACTTGCCGGTTTTGCGACTATCTCTATGCAAACTTCGTATTCACCGACACTCCTTTTGGACAAAAAAATTTCTTTATGTCAATCTCAACCTGAAGCCTTTTTTTATCATGAAAAAACCCTTTTTGACAATACAATAACCCTACACTTTGAGCCTTATTACGATACGATGAGTCTTGTGCTGTGTACGCCCCTTCGTACACTTAACGCTCCTAAAAGAGTCTTATGTGGCACACTTCCTTTAACATATATTCAAGCAGAAATTGCGAGTATTTCGCTCCCTTATGATGGCAAGGCTTTTTTAATTGACCAAAATAAACATATTTTAGTTCATCCTGATGCACATTATTTTTTCACACGCTTTCCTTGTGAACTGGATAAAAACTCTTGCCATCTTGTTAAGACAAGTGAATGTTTGGAAAATTACATCTTTTCTTATGCCCCTATTAAACTCTTAGATGGGTATCTTATTGCCCAACTAGAAAAAGACAAAGTGTATGAAAAAGTGGATGTGCAACTTTTCATCAATATCTTCATTTATACGGTAAGCCTACTTTTATTCATACTTTTAAATCTTTTATACAACATACTAGCCTATAAAAATATCAAACAATTATCCACAGCAAAAGCACTGATTCATAATTTTATTGATCATAATGATAAAGGAATTTTAATTGCCGATGATACACAACATATCACCTATTACAATCAACGATTTTTAGAACTCTTAAAAGTCCCGAATCTCGAATCAAAAAACAATTATTTATCCACACAACACCCTCTTTATCAAAACCTTCCGCCATGGGTTCAATCGTGTATGAACAAAATGATAAAAGCGACGATTAAAAAACAAAAAACATGGGAAAATGCTTTTTCATTTTCTTACAATAATCAACTTTTTCATTTTTTTTGCATTATGTCTCCCGTTAAAGATGGCAAAGGAAATTATCAAGGTATTATTATTATTTTAGATGATATAACAGACCAAACAGAAGAAAAACAGCAAAAAAAAGAGCAAGAAGATATTCTTTTTCAACAATCCAAAATGGCGGATCTTGGAAAAATGATAGGTGCCATATCGCATCAATGGCGTCAACCTTTAAATGCCATCTCTATTCTCTTAGGAAATTTACTGCAATTTAAAAAAATGAAATGTTTAACCGATGATATTTTTGAAGAAAATCTTCAACGCGCCATATCCAATACCCTCTATCTTTCCACAACAATTGATACTTTTAAAAATTTTTATGTACCTGAAAAAGAAATACACGCCTTTGATTTAAAAGCAGCTATTCAAGATACACTTTTCATTGTAGAACCTCATTTTAAAAACACCAATATCTCTATTGATTTTATTACTGAAGAGAAAGCGTACCTTTGTACTACGTATAAAAATGAATTTCAACAAATTATCGCCAATTTATTATTTAACGCCAAAGAAGCGCTAATGGAACATGTTAAAAAAGAACCTATGAAAATTAAAATAATACTAGAAGAAACAGAAAACAACTACACTATCAAAGTGGAAGATAATGGCCCAGGTATTCATATTAATATTAGAGAAATGCTATTCAAACCCTTTAAATCAACCAAAGGAGCTAAAGGAACAGGTAATGGTTTATACCTTTCTCAATTAATTGCTACACAAAAATTAAAAGGGCACCTTTGTGTTCTCTCCTATCAAAATCCAACAATTTTTCTATTATCATTACTTAAGAACAAAGAGGATTAATAATGCTTGATATTAATATACTGAAAAAACTGGCTACTATTTATGTACTGATTGTTGAAGATGATGAAATGACTTCCTATGCATTAAAACAATCTTTAATTATGCATTGCCGACGTGTCGATGTTGCTAATAATGGCATGAGTGGATTTGAGATGTTTGAAAAAAATCGTCATGATGTCGTTATTGCCGACATCAATCTTCCAGAAATGAACGGCTTAGAAATGGTTGCCGCCATGCACACCATTGCACCGCATTTACCCGTTATTATCATTACTTCCTATGATAATTCAGAAAATATTGCAGAGAGTATCCATCAAAGAGCATACAGTTATTTACGCAAACCTATTCAAATTGATGACTTACAAACAACACTCCTTATGGCAACCAAAGATATTTGTACGCATTGCATCACGCTACAGAACAACTTCACCTATGATATTGAACATAAGCTATTAAAACAAGCTGAAAAAAATATTGTTTTGACAAAGTCTGAAAGAGAGTTGTTGCATCTTCTAATACTTAATATCAATCAAATTATTGATTATGTAACCATTGAAAATTATGTCTGGAAAGAAAAAAGTATGAGTATTCAATCTTTACGTATGTGTGTCAAAAAAATTCGCAATAAAACCTATCCTGAAATTATAGAAAACATCTCAGGATATGGCTACCGTGTTCTTTCTTCTTAATTCTATCGTCCACTAAAATCCTTGATACGTCCTTCTTATATAAAATTTATTTTTTAATTATTTTTTTATAGTTTAATTTGATGTTTTAAATTTTAAGGAGGTCAGTTATGGCTGATATTACAAGACGTAATTTCGTTAAGTTAGGTGCTGTTGGAGCAGGATTATTAGCGCTTGGTGAAGGTCCATTAAGTGCAAACGTTCTTGAACAAAAAGGTGTCAAATATGATGAAGAATATGATGTAGTCATTATTGGTTCTGGTTTTGCAGCACTCTCTGCGGCAATCACCTCAGCTGAAAAAGGTAATAAAGTTTTAGTCATGGAGAAAATGGGACGTCTAGGCGGTAACTCTGTCATTAATGGAGGACTTTTGGCAGTAGTAAATAGTCCTAAGCAAAAAACAGAGGGTGTAAAAGACTCCCTTGAGATCTACATGAATGATAGTATGAAAGCTGGTTTACAGATAAATCATCCAGAAAATCTTAAAATTATTGTTGAACGTGGTAATGATGCTCTTAAACTTGTCGAAAAATGTGGTGCTAAATTTTATGAAAAACTCTCCCATTTAGGTGGACATTCTGTCCCTAGAACATATCTAGCGGCTAATGGCAGTGGTTCAGGAATTGTTCAACCCATGATTACTTATTTAGAAAAGTTGTCCAATGTAAAAATTAAAAGTAGAACAAAATTTGATGATTTTATTTTAGATGAAAAAGGTAAAGTTGTTGGAGTATCTGTCAGAGAAAATTATAAATTTGACATGAAATCGTTAGATGATCATAATGAAAATAAAACAGGTGATCGTAAATATTTTAAAGCAAAAAAAGGTGTTGTTCTTGCGAGTGGTGGCTTCTCTCGTGATATTTTCTTCCGTAATATGCAAGATCCTGGTATTCCTGTTGAAACAGACTCTACAAATCAGCCAGGGGCTACAGGTGAAGTTTTAATGAAAGCATTTGAGCTTGGAGCTGTACCTGTTCATGTATCTTGGATTCAATTTGGTCCTTGGGCATGTCCAGATGAAAAAGGTTTTGGTGCTGCTTCAAACTTTAATATCAATGCAACATTTAGATATGGTATTTCTGTCAATCCAAAAACAGGTAAACGTTTTATGAATGAACTAGCAGATAGACGTACC
>RZYK01000251.1 GCA_009930355.1 Campylobacterota bacterium
ATTGGGTTTGATGTTGCGGATGAAGAAGCGTTTGTTGAAGGGATTAAAACGATTGTGGATAGTGATGGTGAGCTCTCTTATTTGGTCAATAATGCAGGCATTACCAATGATAAATTAGCGATTCGTATGAAAAAAGAGGATTTTACCTCAGTCATTGATATTAATTTAACCTCTGCATTTGTTGGATGCCGTGAAGCCTTAAAAGTCATGAGTAAAAAACGTTTTGGCAGTGTCGTGAATATCGCCTCAATTGTGGGTGAAACAGGTAATGCGGGGCAAGTCAATTACAGTGCTAGCAAAGGTGGTTTGATTGCAATGAGCAAAAGTTTCGCACTGGAGGGCAGTGCAAGGGATGTGCGTTTTAATACCGTAACTCCTGGATTTATTGCAACGGAGATGACGGACAAACTTAGTGCAGAAATTAAAGAAAGTTATACCTCAAAAATTCCACTTAAGCGTTTTGGAAGTCCAAAAGATATTGCAGAAGCAGTGGCTTTTTTACTCAGTGATAGTTCAAGTTATATCACAGGAGAAGTTTTAAAAGTGAATGGCGGAATGTACATGTAAAGGGAACTTTAGTAGTACAAAATTCAAATTAAAGGTTTTTTTGATAAAATGGTGAAAATTTTTTAAAGGAGCTATTAAATGGCACTATTTGATGATGTAAAAGCGGTTGTTGTTGAACAATTGAATGTTAATCCTGACGAGGTAAAAGAAGATTCAAAATTCGTAGAAGATTTGGGTGCTGACTCACTTGACGTAGTTGAGCTCGTTATGGCGCTTGAAGAGAAATTTGACATTGAAATTCCAGACACTGATGCTGAAAAAATCGTCACTGTAAATGATGCTATGTCTTACATTGAAGCACACAAATAATTTTATAGTAAATATACAACCCGCTTTGCGGGTTCTCCCCATTCCCACACAAGATTACAAAAGAGGATAAAAATTTGAGAAGAGTTGTTGTTACCGGCATAGGAATGATTAATTCATTAGGTTTGGATAAAGAGAGTTCTTTTAAAGCTATCGTTGAAGGTCAATGTGGCATTAAAAGCATTAGTTCGTTTGACACAACCGAGCATACTGTCAAAATCGCTGGTGAAATTACAGATTTTGATCCCAATACGGTAATGAATCCTAAAGAAGTCAAAAAAGCAGATCGTTTTATTCAATTGGGATTGGCTGCCGCGAAAGAGGCAATGGCAGATGCAAAATTTGGAGCTTTTGAAGCGGAGATTTTTGGTGTCAGTTCAGCTTCTGGTATTGGTGGTTTGGTTGTTATTGAAAAAAACTCTGTCATTGTCAATAGTGCTGGTCCTCGTAAAATCTCTCCCTTTTTTATTCCTTCCGCTTTGATTAATATGTTGGGTGGCATGGTTTCGATTGAGCATGGACTTAAAGGTCCGAATCTTTCCTCTGTGACTGCATGTGCAGCAGGAACTCACGCCATCAGTGATGCAACAAAAACAATTATCACAGGCGGTGCTGATAAGATGTTGGTTGTGGGTGCGGAAGCAGCTATTTGTGCCGCAGGTGTTGGTGGTTTTGCAGCGATGAAAGCACTTTCTACACGTAATGATGAACCCAAGCGTGCTTCTCGTCCATTTGATGCTGAACGTGATGGATTTATTATGGGTGAGGGAGCAGGGGCGCTTGTTTTAGAATTGTATGAAGATGCGCTAGCCCGTGGTGCTCATATTTACGGTGAAATTGTTGGTTTTGGTGAGAGTGGAGATGCAAGTCATATTACTTCTCCAAGTTTAGATGGCCCGCTTCGTGCAATGAGAGCAGCGTACAAAATGGCAGGATGTCCAAAAATTGATTATATTAATGCACATGGAACGAGTACGCCAGCAAACGATAAAAATGAGACAGCAGCGATTAAAGAGTTGTTTGGAGCAAATGTTCCTCAAGTGAGCTCAACTAAAGGTCAGATTGGTCACTGTTTAGGTGCGGCAGGTGCTATTGAAGCGGTTATTTCTTTGATGGCAATACGTGATGAAATTTTACCACCCACAATTAATTATGAAAATGCAGACCCTGATTGTGATTTGGATTATATTCCTAATGTGGCTCGAAAGTATAAAGCAGATTATATTATGAGCAATTCATTTGGTTTTGGCGGAACCAATGGTTCTGTTATTTTTAAGCGCGTATAAGGAACGTTAAGTGGCGACTTATTTGGAGTTTGAAAATGGTATCAAGCAGATTGATGAGGACATTTCTAATGCCAAAATCAAAGGTGATATCCATGCTGTTGAAATTTTAGAAAAAAATCTTGAAAAAGAGATTTCTAAGACTTATAAAAATTTAACTGAGTATCAAAAATTACAATTAGCACGACATCCTGATCGTCCTTATGCATTGGATTATATTCGGGCACTACTTCGTGATAGTTATGAAATTCATGGCGATAGAAATTTTGCGGATGATGCTGCTATTGTTTGCTACATTGGTTACTTAGGTGCCCGTAAAGTACTTGTTATTGGTGAGCAAAAAGGTAGAGGAACCAAAAATAAAATCAAACGCAATTTTGGTATGCCTCATCCTGAGGGATATCGAAAAGCGCTCAGAATTGCTAAAATGGCAGAAAAATTCAATCTTCCTATTCTCTTCTTAATTGACACTCCAGGTGCGTATCCAGGAATTGCTGCTGAAGAGAGAGGGCAAAGTGAAGCGATTGCTAAAAATCTTTTTGAACTCAGCCGTTTAAATACCAAAAGTGTTGCCGTTGTTATTGGCGAGGGTGGAAGTGGTGGCGCTTTAGCTATTGGTGTGAGTGATAGAGTGGCTATGATGCGTTACTCTGTCTTTTCCGTTATTTC
>RZYK01000252.1 GCA_009930355.1 Campylobacterota bacterium
AAAATTCAACAACGATGAATTGAAAGAAATTGTATTTAACGATATTGAAGGCGATTTTTCGCACAAAACCATTTTTAAAGATACCGTCCCTGATTATCGAAATGTTATTGGATTTTTTACCGCCTCGATTCTTAAAGACAGCCGCTTGGTAAGTGGTTTTGATATTCTATATCCTAAAGTTGAAAGTTTTATCAAATATAAACTCTTCACAAAAGAAGTTGAATTGAGCGATGCACAAACTTTACGAAATCTTTCGGAAGTTCAACCCAAAGAAATTTTAAAAACAACCTTTAAAAAAGCAATTGACGAATTAACTGTAACCGACAAAGGAACTACTGAAGTAAAAAACTACATTTCGCTTAAATTATCGAAACCTAAAATTGCAGAAAACCAACCATTTATTATTCCTAAAAAATCGGTGTTCAATAAAATTATTGGCGACAATCCTTTCGAATTGGAATTTGCTTCGTTTCTCGAAAATCGTTTTGACGATGTAGTTTCGTATGCAAAAAATACAATGGGCGAAGGCGGTATCAATTTCAAAATAGAATATCAGGCACAAGATGGCAATATCCGTGAATATTACCCCGACTTCTTTGTAAAAACCGACGATAAAACCTTTTATATTGTGGAAACAAAAGGGCGTGAAGATTTAGACGATATTCGTAAAATTCAACGGCTCTTTGTGTGGTGTAAAGATATAAACACAGCACAAAATGAATATACCTATTCGCCTGTTTACATTAAGCAGGAAAAATGGGACGAAATTAAAAACGATTTCAAATCGTTTACCGAAGTAGTTAAAATATTTACCGTAACCGAAAAAAAAGAATCATAATGAATTTGAACGACAGCGATAAAAACCGAATTATTGAACTCATAAAAGCAGGACAAAAACTGCCCAAAGAAGATATTTATAAACTTTTCTCAGGCGAAGAAGATGTTTTCTTGTTTTGGAACGGTAGAAAAGAAGACGTTACCAATATTGCCTTGCCTTTTCATAGCATTGAGCATATTGACGAACCTCGCAAAGAAGCCAAACAAGTTGGCGATATGTTTGAAATGTTTGATATGCGTGGACGGCAATTAAAAGGCTGGACAAACAAGCTTATATGGGGCGATAATAAACTGATTCTTTCCTCTCTGGCAAACGGTCCAATTCGTGAAGAAATTGAAAAAGAAGGCGGACTGAAACTTATTTACATTGACCCACCATTTGCCGTTGGTGCTGATTTTAGTTTTGATATTCAAATAAATGGAGAAACTGCCGAAAAGAAACAAAGCATAATTGAAGAAATTGCATACCGTGACACTTGGGGCAAAGGAATTTCTTCATACTTAACTATGATGTATGAACGATTAAAGTTAATGCATAATTTATTAGCTGAGAATGGTAGTATTTATGTGCATATTGATTGGAGAGTAACTGCATTTATGAAATTATTATTAGATGACGTTTTCGGGATTAACAGTTTTAGAAATGAGATTATTTGGTGCTATACAAGTGCTTCTCGTGTTGCAGATGATTTTCCAAGAAAACATGACAATATTTTAAGATATTCAAAGTCTACTAAGGTTATCTTTAATAAAAATAACATTTTAGTTCCTTATGATGAAAAAACCATAGCAAATTACAAGGAAGGATTAGGTGGTTCTGGCACTTTTTATTCAGGAAATATAAAAGAAACTGAAGAATCAATTTTGAAAGAAGGTAAGGTTCCTGAAGATTGGTGGGAATTTGCTATAGCTGCACGTTTTCCTGTTGATGGAGTTAAAAGAACTGGTTATCCCACTGAAAAACCTGTTGCACTTTTAGAACGCATCATAAAAGCCAGTAGCAACGAAGGCGATTTAATTGCTGATTTTTTCTGTGGTAGCGGAACAACTGCCGCCGTAGCTGAAAAATTGGGCAGAAAATGGATTACAACTGATTTAGGAAGATTTTCCATTCATACTACACGTAAACGAATGATTGGCATACAAAGGGAATTACAGGAAAACGGCAAAGATTTTCGTGCATTTGAAATATTAAACCTTGGCAAGTACGAACGCCAGTTTTTTATGGACGACCTTACAAACGGAAAACTAAAAGCCAAAGAAGATTTGTATGTGGACTTAATTCTCGAAGCATACAAAGCAAAACGGATAGAAGGGCACAAAACCCTGCACGGTAGTAAAGCAGGCAGATTTATAAATGTTGGTCCTTTAGATGTTCCAGTAACACAGAGCCGTTTGTTGGATATTTTTGAAGAGTGTCGCCAAAAACTTTACACACAGGTTGATGTTTTGGGTTTTGAATTTGAAATGGGTTTAACACCACAATTTATTCAGGAACTCAAAGAGAAAGGTGTTGCAATCACATTAAAATACATTCCCAAAGATGTGTTCGATAAACGTGCCGTAGAAAAAGGGCAAGCCAAATTTTACGATGTTGCTTATTTAAACACAAAGGAAAAAATCAATGGCAAAAAAGTAACAGTTGAATTAACCGACTTTGTAACTCATTACACACAAGACGATATTGAAGATATTCAACAATCAATGCGAGCTGGAAGCAAAGTAGTAATTGAGGACGGACAAATAGTAAAAGTGGTTAAAGACAAAAACGGTATTATTACAAGAACTGTACTTACCGAAAACTGGTACGATTGGATTGATTACTGGGCAATTGATTTCAACTACGAAGACAAAAAAGAAATAATAAAAGTCCACAACGAAAAAGGCGAAGTTGAAGAAAAATGGACAGGCAATTATCTGTTTGAAAACGAATGGCAAAGTTTCCGCACCAAGAAAAATCCAACACTTGAATTTACAAGTACAA
>RZYK01000037.1 GCA_009930355.1 Campylobacterota bacterium
ACGAAAACCCTCGTTAAAAATATTACGATAGGTTTTACCTTGACTTGCTGATTCAATGGATGTTTTTGTCTCCCGCATTAAGGCTTCCATTTGATCCAAAAGGTCATTGATACCTAGTGCAATTTGTGCCATAGGTTGATTCGGATCAATATTGACAATACGGGGTTCTAAATTGCCACGAGCTGCTTCTTGAATCACACGGAGTGTTTTTTCGTATAATTCAACATCGCATTGCATTGTTTTTCGACTACCGAAAAAAGAGCCTGCTGCCACACCAAAAAGAAGGGTTGAAGTTGCAAAACTACCTTCAAAATCAATAAAACAATTCACTGCAATAAGCACAAGCATGACGCCTAAAAAAGGTAGATTATAAGCGTTGTAACGTGTTTGAGAATTCTTCATAACTCATTCCTTTCTCTTCTAGTACACGGGTTAAATAATTCAAAGAAGCATCCATGCTTCCTGTTTTTTCGAGCTCTAAAAGTTTGTCATACAAGGGATTGATAATCTCTAAAGCTTTTGGATTGGCTTTGCGTCTAATAGAGTAGTATCCAACGATTTGACCTGTTGCATCACTGGAGGCTGTAACATTGGCATACACCCAATAATATCCGCCATCAAAACTCAAGTTTTTAACATAAGCAAAAATCTCTTCTTTATTTTTAATCTTTTCCCATAAAAGTTTAAAAATAACACGAGGCATTTGAGGATGACGGATAATGTTATGAGGTTTCCCCAAAAGTTCTTGCTCACTGGCACCAACAATTTTCAAAAAAGGTTCGTTACAGTAGGTGATTTTCCCATGCGTATCCGTTTTTGAAACTAAAAAGGCATCCGCACTTACAGCGTGCTCTTTTTGATTAGGAATAGGTTTATTCATGCCTAAACTCCTTGGAAAGTTTGAAATCTAAAAGTAGTGTATCCCACTTCATTTTAGAAAGAGCTTCAAAATTCTGATGCTAAAAATCTCTCTTGCATACGTCTTATATTTATGTATAATATGCCCCACAAGCTTTTTATAAGTCTCTAAGAAGAGTATTTTACAAACGAGGAATCTGATGCTTATTGATGGATTTGGAAGAAAAGTAACGTATTTAAGAATTTCAGTCACAGAGCGATGCAATTTTAGATGTCAATATTGTATGCCAGAAAAACCCTTTTCGTGGGTGCCAAAAGAGAATTTACTCAATTTTGAAGAGCTATTTTTATTTGTGAAAGTGGCGATTGATGAAGGCATTACTAAAATTCGTATCACAGGCGGAGAACCTCTGCTTCGAACGGATTTGGATAAATTTATTGGTATGATTAACGCGCATAAAAGTGGTTTGGATTTGGCCTTGACAACGAATGGTTTTTTACTCAAAGGTGCGGCACAAAAACTCAAAGATGCGGGATTGCAACGGGTGAATATTTCACTCGATAGTCTTAAAGCAGATGTGGCAGCAAAAATGGCGCAAAAAGATGTACTTAGTAAAGTACAAGATGGCATCGAAGAGGCTCTTCGTGTTGGGCTTAAAGTAAAAATAAATATGGTCCCCATCAAAGGTATTAATGCGGATGAAGTCTTAGATGTTCTTGAGTATGCAAAGGCTAGAGGAATGTCTATTCGTTTTATTGAATATATGGAAAACATTCATGCTAAGGCACAACTCAAAGGTTTAAGTGGAGAAGAGGTGCAAGCGATTATTGCCCAAAAATACCCGTTTAAAGCCATTGGACGAGAAGGACCAAGTCCTGCACATCTTTTTGAAATGGAAGATGGGTATATTTTTGGGGTGATTGATCCTCACCAACACGATTTTTGTGAAGATTGTAATCGTATTCGCTTGACTGCAGAGGGAATGTTGATACCCTGTTTATATTTTGATGAGGCAATGAGCATTAAAGAGGCTGTGCACAAAGGTGATATCAAAGAAGCTTCTGAAATTTTAAAAGAGGTCTTACGCAATAAGCCTGAAAAAAACAAGTGGAGCAACGATAATCAAAATGAAGCTTCAAGCCGTGCTTTTTACGAAACGGGTGGATAAGTAAAAAAGAAGAAGGGAATCTCTTCTCCTTCTTCAATAGCCGTCCTTTTTTCAATGAAAGCATACCCATTGCATTGACTTAAAATGTTGAGCCTTCCTGCTTCATAATGAGGTGCACTGACAAAGTTATTTCCATCGCTGTATCCAGGAATAGCATTCATACAAGAATCTTTACATGTAATTCTCTTTTGATTTACACAGCTGATAAAAGAGGGTAAAAGAGAAGGATGTGATTGCAGATGTCTTAGGAGTGGTACTCCTAGCATTTCAAAACCTAGGGTACAACTTAAGGGTAATCCTGGTAGATGCAAAATAGGTTTTTTATTAAATAGACTCAAAGCACTCGGCCTCGCAGGTGAAATAGAGACATTATGGAAAAGAGGCAAGAGCGTCTTTTTTTCCAATAAGTGACACATGCTATCGTTTCGGCTCAGTGCGCCTGTGGTAATAATAGCATCTGAGGTATTCCTTAATGTATCCATAGCTTTTAAAATAGCATCTTCATTTTCATCGCAGAGATGTATGTCCCCAATTTTACCTCCTAATTCTAGGATACGTGCGGCTAAACTCATGGCATTAGAATTGCAAATTTCTTTTTTAACCAATTGTGTACCAATACTCAAAAGGCTAATGGTAGGTTTTTTAAAAACCTGAATCCTTTGAATGCATTGTGAAGCAAGGGCAGTTATTTTTTGGGCACTTAGACGCTCCCCTTTTTTAAGTAATACTTCTCCTTGACTAATGTCTTCTCCCTCTTTTTTCATATGCGAAAATAGATTTACATGTAAAGATATCTGAATCTCATTTTCTCTTTCAACGAGTACTTCTTCTGCAGGAATAATGGCGTTAATGCCCTCAGGAATGGGAGAACCTGTATAGAGTTTAACACCATAACCCAAAGGAATAGAGCGAGGATAAGGTGCTTCAAGTAGTGTGTAGTGTGTCGTATGTGATTCAAAAGCAATACCATAGCCTTCTTTTAAACTCATAGGGTATTTTGGGAGTGCGAATTTTGCGTGAATATCTTGACTGGAAACACGATGTAAAGCGTTTAAAAGAGGTAAAGTCTGTTTTACATGTAAAGGTTTGATTGATGTTTGAATAATTTGAAGTGCTTCTTGATACGAAATAGGCATAGTATAACCTTATGATTTATGGGCAATATTATACTAAGAATGGTAGACTTTTGAATTATTTTTGTGAAGGATTTTTCATTATGGAAGAGTTAATACGCCTCTCAAGTCAGTTGCATCTCATTTTTATTGGTCTCTTAGGGGTGCTGATTGCCTTTAATTTATATTTGTTAAACAGTGATAAAACATTCCTCAAACTCTCTAAACGCTTAGAACTTATAGCACCGCAATATTACATTGTCCTTTCAGCTATTTTTTTTACAGGTATTATTATTATGGCGATTCGTCAATTTCATTTTTCTCTTTCTGTTGCGGTCATGATTATTGTCTGGATTGGCATTGTAGCTTTGGGTATTCGAGGGCATAAAATATACAAAAGTATGGAACGTACGGAGATTTCACAAAAAGCCTATAAGCAGTACGCAATCAAAAAATATACACTCGACCTTCTAGGCCTTTGTGCAACAAGTCTACTCTTTTATATGGGACATTAAGATGCAGTTTGTCTATCATGAATACGCAGGTAAACCTACCCTTTTACTGGAAACAAAAGCATATGAACATATTTTTAAAGTTCGACGAATGGGTATTGGGGAGAGGCTTTGTTGGCGAAATTTAGAAGATGATTTTGTCTATTGGTATGAGATTTCTAATATAGGTAAAAAAGAAGCAACATTAACATTGCTTTCTAAAGAAATATTGGCTTTGCTTCCTTCAAATATTTTACACATAGGTTGGAGTGTGATTGATCCAAAAATCATCGAAAAAACACTGCCAATGCTGAATGAACTAGGGGTGAGTAAAATCACCTTTTTTTATGCAGAATTTTCGCAAAAAAATCATAAACTCGATTTTGAACGTATGAAACGTATTCTTATTAACTCCTCTCAGCAATGTGGGCGTAGCAAATGGATGGAGATTGAAATTCTACCAACGTTGCAGAGCTATTTAGAGCATTATTCAAAGAGTTATGTGTTAGACTTTTCAGAGATAAAACTTAAAGAGCATGAGTTGGTTGAATCGATTTTGATTGGACCTGAGGGCGGATTTAGTGAAAAAGAGCGAATTTTGCTTCAAAATCAACCAACAGTTGGGCTTACATGTAAAACGATTTTACGAAGTGAAACCGCTGTGGTTGCTGTTGCTTCGAAAATATTGGCATGACTTGAAATAATGAATCTTTTGTGCTATAATTTGCACCCTTTGGCAGAACGCGCCAAATAATAGATTTTATTTTTATGATAAACAATTAAGGAAAAATAGTATGAAAAAAGATATTCATCCTGAATATGTACCGTGTGTTGTAACTTGCGCATGTGGCAATAGTTTTGAGACTATGTCAAATAAAGCAGAGTTAAGAATTGATATTTGTAGTTCATGTCACCCCTTCTTCACGGGCAGTGAGAAGATTGTTGATGCTGCAGGTCGTGTTGAGAAATTTAAGAAAAAATATAACCTTAAATAATTTTTTTTAAATACTTTGGTTTACTTTATTCCTACTCCCATAGGAAACTTAGATGACATCTCCGTTAGAAGCTTAAAGCTTTTATCGGAGTGTCACACTCTTTTTTGTGAAGATACTCGCATTACTAAAAAACTTCTCTTATTACTCTCTCAAAGACATCACATCGAATTTAATGTTAAAAATTTTATTTCCATGCATTCGCATAACGAAGAGGCTGTTTTAAAAAGTGTCAATCGCACTGTTTTTGATGAAACCGTTGGGTACCTTAGTGATGCTGGAATGCCTGGAATTAGTGATCCAGGAAGTGCTTTGATTCGCTTTTGTCAAGAGAACGAATTTTCTTATGAAATTCTTCCTGGAGCAAATGCCGCACTTCTTGCTTATGTGTGTAGTGGTTGCAAAACCCATCAGTTTTTATTTTATGGCTTTTTATCACACAAAGGGATCGAACGCCAAAATGAGCTTTTTGAAGCACTGAATGCTCCTTATGCTGTTATTTTATATGAATCACCACACCGTATTGATAAATTGATTGAAGAACTTGTACAATTTGCACCTGATCGCAAAATTTTTGCGATTAAAGAAGCAACAAAATTACATGAAAAACGTTTTTTAGGTACCTCATTGGAAGTCAAAGAGGCTTTTGGGAGTGCAAATCTTAAAGGGGAGTGGGTTGTTGTGATTACCCCTGAGGTGCATCAAGGAGGCGAAGCCATTACGAAAGAAGATCTTATAGGCTTAAGCATTCCCCCAAAACAAAAGGCAAAACTTCTCTCTAAGCTCACAGGAGAAAGTGTTAAAGAATGGTATATAAAACTTCAAAATTAATGTCCCTCTTTTGTTACATGTAAAGATTCAAAAAGAGCATTTCACTTTTAAGCTCGTATTATTTTAAGCCATTTTGGATACAATATTTACCATGATAATTTATGGAAAACAACTCTTTTTACATTTGTTAAAGCACTATCCTTCAAGGATTGAGACGGTATTTTTACCCAAAACGTGTGACCCAAAGCTTTTTTCACAAATTGCTCGTGTAACGCACAATATTTGCACGATTGACGAACGAAAGGCACAATCACTCTGTCATGGTGGAAATCATCAAGGATTTATTGCTCAGATTAAAGATTTTGAGCTAACTCCTTTTAATGAAATCAAGCATGGCTCTTTTTTGGTGATTTTGGATGAAGTCACGGATGTTGGGAATATTGGTGCTATTGTTCGTAGTGTGTATGCTTTTGGTGCGGATGGACTCATTTTGAGTGGGATGAAAACCTGCAATTTAGAGGCAATTTTGCGTACCAGTAGTGCTGCTGCATTTGAACTACCCATTGCACTATGTCCTTCAACCAAAGATATGCTTAATGAACTGAAGCAGATGGGCTTTATGCTTTACGGTGCTGATATGGGTGGTACCGATGTAAGAGAGGTTTCGTTTGCTCCTAAACGTGCTTTAATTATGGGCAGTGAAGGCAAAGGGTTATCGCCTAAGGTGAAAGAGCGATTGGATACGATTGTGTCTATCAAAATGGCAAGAGCATTTGACTCTTTAAATGTGAGCGCAGCAGCTGCTGTACTGTGTGATAGGATTACCAATGGATAACGATGTTAAGGTGTTGGAGAAAATTGGGTTAAAAGAAGTTTCCACAAAAACACATATTGAAGTAAAGCAGTTGGCTTATATACTTAATGCACAGTACGATAAGCTTAATAGAGTTAATACTTTGGGATTTGTTAAAATTCTCTCCCGTGAATATGATATAGATTTTACAGAGTGGCTTGAGGGCTATCATGATTATTGGGCAGAGCAAGATAACGAAGAAGACACACAGAGTAATAAAATTTTTATTTGCGCTAGAAGTGATAGAAGTTATAAAAAAGCTGCATGGTTCTTTTTGTTAATGGTTTTAATTGCAGGTGCTTTTTTTGTTGTTTCAGTTTTTAAGATTGATCTAGGTATTCCCAGCATTATTGATAAAGTAAAAACAGAGATTCCTCAAACAAGTAATGCCTATCAAAGTGCTTCTGTTGTCAAAGAAGCCACTACTTCATTAGGTGTTAAAGTTGAAGAGCGCATCATCGAAACCAATAGTACGAATAGCAGTATTGAAGCAGTAGTTGTGAGTATTGATGAAAATTTAACGCGCAAAACAGAGTCTAACGAATCGAATGCAACGGCTCCGATTCTTGAGATTCAAACAAGTACTCCTGTGAAAAGTGATGTCAATACGAGCAAAGCCATGATTCTTCCTATGAAGCGCATTTGGGTTGGTATTGTTAATTTAGAAACAAACACACGTAAAGAGAGTTCGAGTGACCATAACATTACAATTGACCTTCATCAAAAGCAGATTATTAAAACAGGACATGGCTTTTTTAAACTCTCTTATGATGGCAATGTAGAGGATTTTAAAGAACAAGGTTCTACTCGTTTCTTAGTCGAAAATGGAACCCTTCAAAAAATTTCTGAGGAGAAATTTGTAGAGCTGAATCGAGGTAAAAATTGGTGAAAAAACTTTTTCTCATTTTATCCTTAACCCTTTCACTCTTCGGTTCAACAGATCTTCACGAAAAAATAAGAAGTTTTATTGGTACTTCAAAATATGAAACACAAAAAAATTTGATTCAAGTTCTTTTTGCACAAAATGCTCAATTTATGAATCCAAACGGAGAGGTTAACAGTGTAAAAGTCATTTCGGTTTTGAAAAAAAATGGTTTACTTCAATTGCTGTATGCCAATCCTGTACAGTTACGCTTGGCATTTCGCACCAAACAAGATCCCTTTATTTTTCTTAAAATTATTAATGAATCTTTAGAGTTAATGGGGTATAACTATTTTTTAACGAATAATGCATTACGAGATAGCGGTGGGTTTGTTTGGGAGATATACCTTCAAACAGAGCATATTCTTGATCCTGAAATTTTTGCAGGTATTTTGGAAGCTAGAGGGTGTGTCATTACAAATATTGTAAAAAATGAGAACCACTATTGGTTCTATGATATTAACTCAGATAATGCCTATTTAAGTGCCAAAAAAGTGGAAAGTGGTGTTACTATTTCTTTAGGAAAACCCTTAAATCCGTATTGGATAGATATTAAAAATGCTCAAGAGGTTATCCTCTCAGCTCATGCGGGTGATAGATGGTTTCCTGATGTTGTCTTTTTTGATGAGAATCTAAATCTTCTAAGTAGCGTGAAAGCAGAAGAATCGGCACGAACGCTAAAACTAAAAGTACCCGAAGGGGCTGTTTATCTTAAAATCAGTGATATGGTGATGCTTGATAATATTAGGCATGGATTATCTTTACATGTAAAAGAGTAAAAGGATTAAAAATGTTTGATGAAATTCGATTTAATACGATTGATAGATTACCTGGATATGTTTTTGCACAAATTAATGAATTAAAACTTGCCGCTCGTCATGCAGGCGATGATATTATTGACTTTTCCATGGGAAATCCAGATGGGAGAACACCTCAACATATTATCGATAAATTGGTTGAATCGGCTCAAAAAGATGGAACACATGGTTACTCTGTAAGCAAGGGTATTTTTAAATTACGATTGGCAATTTGTAACTGGTATGCACGCAAATATGGTGTTACCTTAGACCCCAATACGGAAGCGGTTGCAACACTCGGCAGTAAAGAGGGATTTGTGCATTTAGCACAAGCGATTATCAATCCTGGTGATGTGGCTGTTGTTCCAGATCCTGCATATCCCATTCATGCTTACGCATTTATGATTGCAGGAGGCAATGTTCATAAGTTTGGGTTAGATTACAATGAAAAGTATGAACTTGATAAAGAGCAATTTTTTATTAAACTGAAAAAAGTATTTCGAGAGTCTGCACCTAAACCTAAATTTGTGGTCGTCAATTTTCCTCACAATCCAACGTGTGTTACTACTGATCTCTCCTTCTATGAAGAACTGGTTGCCTACGCTAAAGAAGAGCGTTTTTATATTATTAGTGATATAGCCTATGCGGATCTCTCTTTTGACGGCTATGAAACACCTTCTATTTTACAAGTAGAAGGGGCTAAAGATGTAGCAGTAGAGTGCTATACCCTCTCAAAAAGTTATAATATGGCAGGTTGGCGTGTGGGTTTTGTTGTTGGAAATAAAAAACTTGTTGGTGCATTACAAAAAATTAAATCATGGTTTGATTATGGCATGTTTACTCCTATTCAAGTAGCTTCCACCGTAGCGCTTGATGGTCCACAGGAGTGTGTGGATGAAATCAGAGAAAAATACCGCAAACGTCGAGATGTGTTAGTTGAAAGTTTTAACAATGCGGGATGGGAGATGGAAAAGCCTCAGTCAACAATGTTTGTGTGGGCAAAAATTCCTAAAGTAGCGGCACATTTAGGGAGTATGGAATTTGCAAAACAGCTCTTAAAAGAGGCAAAAATTGCGGTCAGCCCTGGAATTGGTTTTGGTGAGGCAGGTGATGGTTACGTTAGAATTGCTTTGATTGAAAATGAAAATAGAATCCGTCAAGCAGCACGCAATGTGAAGAAGTATTTGAAGAGTTTAGAAGGTTAAACAATGATCAAAGTTGGAATTATTGGTGTTGGAACAGTTGGAAGCCACGTTGTAAAAATTTTACAAGAGAATGAAGATATTATTACTGCACGTAGTGGCAAAAAAATTGTTCCTGTTATGGGAATTGTAAGAGATATAACTAAGAAAAGAGATGTCTCTATCCCTCTAAGCTCAAATGTGGATGATGTTCTAGAAAATCCAGAGATTGACATTGTCATTGAGTTAATGGGTGGCGTGGATGAAGCGTACCAAATTGTAACACGAGCGCTTAAAAATAAAAAAGCAGTGGTAACGGCGAATAAGGCATTACTCGCATATCATCGTTATGAATTACGTGATTTAGCAGGTTCTACTCCTATTGGTTATGAAGCAAGTGTAGCTGGAGGAATTCCTATTATTAAGGCTCTTCGTGAAGGTTTAAGTGCAAATCATATTGAAGCGATTAAAGGTATTATGAATGGTACATGTAACTTTATTCTCACCAAAATGATGAATGAAAAGGCCGAATTTGCAGATGTCCTCAAAGAGGCACAAGCACTAGGGTATGCTGAAGCCGATCCAACGTTTGATGTTGGTGGATTTGATGCTGCACATAAATTACTGATTTTAGCCAGTATCGCTTATGGTATTAATGTAAAGCCTGAAGAGATTTTAATCGAGGGTATTGAGCATATTAACAGTGAAGATATCTATTTTGCCAAAGAGTTTGGGTATAACATTAAGCTCTTAACTATTGCCAAGAAAAGTGGAGAACAAGTAGAACTTCGTGTACATCCAGCGCTTGTTCCTATGAAACAAATGATTGCAAAAGTCGATGGTGTTATGAATGGCATTAGTGTTATTGGTGATAGAGTAGGGGAAACCATGTATTATGGTCCAGGTGCGGGAGGAAGTGCGACTGCAAGTGCTGTTGTTTCTGATTTAATTGATATTGCACGGCATGCCCAAAATTCACCTATGTTAGGATTTATCAAGCCATTAGAGAAAAGTGGTTTAACATTGATGAATCAAGATGACATCATCACGCAATATTATATTCGAGTAACGGTTGCAGATAAAATTGGAGTTTTATCAAAAATTTCACATATTTTAGGCAAGCATTCTATTTCTATTAGCAGTTTCTTACAAAAACAAGATGGGAAAAGAGAAGAGAGTGCGGTATTGCTCTTTTCAACACATACATGTAAAGAGAGTGATATTCAAAAAGCACTTCAAGAGATTAGTTTACTAGATTTTGTTGAAAATAAACCCGCTATGATACGGATTGAAGCATAGGATATGAGTCTTAAGATAGGTCAAGAGGCTGAAGAAAAAGCCTCTTTGTATCTTCAAAGAAATGGTTACACTATTTTTGAGCGTAATTTTCATTCCAAATTTGGCGAGATTGATATCATTGCTTTAAAAGAGGGGGTTCTTCACTTCTTTGAAGTTAAATTTTCACGAAAATATGACCCTATTGTTCGTATTACTCCCTCTAAAATGAAAAAAATTATTACGACAATAAATTATTATTTTTTACTACATCCCATACAGTATGATTATCAAATTGATGCGATATTAATTAAAAATGAGCAAATTGAAATAATAAAAAATATTACTTACTAAAAAAATAACTTTATCTGCTATGGAAATTTTAAAGTTAGAGTGAGTATAATTGAATATCTATAAAATAACGTTTTAGGGGAAAATAATGGGAAAATATTTAGAGTTAAACGCATCAAATTTTGATAGTACAGTCGCAGAAGGCGTTGCTTTGGTAGACTTTTGGGCACCATGGTGTGGACCGTGTCGTATGATTGCTCCAGTGATTGAAGAGTTGGCAAATGATTTTGATGGAAAAGCAAAAATTTGTAAAGTCAATACTGATGAAGAACAAGATGTTGCTATTAAGTATGGTATTCGTTCTATTCCTACCATTCTTTTCTTTAAAAATGGTGAATTGGTTGATCAAATGATTGGTGCATCATCAAAACAAGTTTTAGCGGATAAAGTTAATTCACTTCTTTAATTAAAATTTTTTGAGGAAGTCTAACGACTTTCTCAAAACCACACTACTTCTTTTAGGCTATATATGGCGTTATTTCTTTTGAATTTAAACTGTATTGTGTTAATAGTCTAAAAAAAATAAGGAAAAAATCATGTTAGATCTTGCAATTGTTGGTGGAGGTCCGGCTGGCTTAAGCGCTGGATTATATGCAACACGTGGTGGTTTGAAAAATGTTGTTATGTTTGAAAAAGGTCTCCCTGGTGGACAAATTACCAGTAGCAGTGAAATTGAAAATTATCCAGGAAGTGTAGAAATTTTAAGTGGTTTAGATTTTATGGCACCATGGTCAGAGCAATGTATGCGATTTGGTTTAAAGCATGCTATGGATGAGGTGACACGAATTTCTAACAATGCGGATGGTAGCTTTCATATTGCACTTGCTGGTGGTAAAAGTGAAGAAGCAAAAAGTGTTATTATTGCTACAGGAAGTACTCCCAAACGTGCCAATTTTGAAGGTGAATCAGAATTCTTCGGTAAAGGCATCAGTACGTGTGCAACATGTGATGGTTTTTTTTATAAAAATAAAGAAGTGGTTGCACTAGGTGGTGGTGATACGGCTCTTGAGGAAGCGCTTTATCTTTCGCATATTTGCTCAAAAGTTTATTTGGTACACCGACGTGATACTTTTAGAGCAAGCCCAAGTACGATTGAAAAAGTTAAAAACAATCCAAAAATAGAACTTGTACTTAATTCCAGTGTTAAAAATGCGTACGGTGATAAAATGGGACTCAATGGACTTATTGTTGTTGATAATGCTGGTAATGAACGTGATATTTCTGTCCCTGGTGTTTTTGTCTTTGTTGGGATGAATGTGAACAATAGTATTTTAAAACAAGAAGATGGCACATTTTTATGTGATATGGATGAAAATGGTAATGTTGTGGTTGATTTGAATATGCATACTTCTATCAAAGGATTATTTGCAGCAGGGGATATTCGAATAAAGGCTTCAAAACAAGTAGTCTGTGCAGCAGGTGATGGTGCGACAGCGGGCATTCAAGCTTTAGAATATGTGAATCATTAAAAAGGACATCGTACGAATGATAAATGTTGGAATTCATGGCTCAACAGGTAGAGTGGGTAGATTATTAATTGATAATTTAGTCAAAGATAAAGATGCAAGACCTTATGCATTGCATGCCATCGAGGAGTTTAGTTTTACTGCTCCTAAAGAAACGATTGTAACAGATGATGTAATGATTCTTTTACAAAAGAGCAATGTTGTTATTGACTTTACAATTGCGATGGGGACAGAAACATTGCTTGAAAGTGCTTTAAAACAACCAACTCCTTTAGTCATTGGAACAACAGGACTTAATGAGCATCAGCAAAATCTTCTTAAAGAAGCAGCAAATAATATGCCAATTCTTTACTCAACAAATATGTCTTTGGGTGTAGCAGTTTTAAATCGTTTGGTTGAACTTGCCTCTAAAAGTTTGAGTGATTTTGATATTGAAATTGTAGAGCAACATCATCGCTTTAAAAAAGATGCACCCAGTGGCACAGCATTGACATTAGGTGAGCATGCTGCTCGTGGGCGTGGTTTGAATTTAGATGATGTCCGTGTGAGTGGACGTAATGGGCTTATCGGAGAGAGAAGTAAAGATGAAATTGCCATTATGGCGCTTCGTGGCGGTGACATTGTTGGGCGTCATACCGTAGGATTTTATAATGACGGTGAGTTTATTGAAATGAATCACACCGCAACCAGTCGTGATACCTTTGCAAAAGGCGCTATTAAAGCCGCAAAGTGGATCATCAATCAACCTAATGGTCTCTATACAATTAGTGATTGTTTAGGTCTTTAAAAAAAGGTGATATAAACGATGTGTGCGATTGTTGGTGTATTTGATGTAAAACATGCTTCTAAGATAGCTTATTATGCCCTTTTTGCTATGCAACACCGTGGGCAAGAGGCAACAGGAATTAGTGCAAGTAATGGTAAAAAGATTCGTACGATTAAAGATAATGGCTTAGTGACAGAAGTATTTAAT
>RZYK01000038.1 GCA_009930355.1 Campylobacterota bacterium
CATTGTCTCTTATCACAACGCTATTAAAGAGAGTAAAAACAGTGTCGTAAATATTGCGACGACTAAAAAAAGTAAACAAAATGAGCAACTCAATGAACTGATGCAAAATCCGTTCTTTAAAGAATTTTTTGGCAACCGTATGCCCGAATTTAAACAACAAGAACGAAAATCTCACTCATTAGGTTCAGGTGTTATTATCTCAAAAGATGGGTATATCGTTACCAATAATCACGTGGTTGAGGGAGCGGATGAAATTGTGATCACCCTTCCAAATGACGAAAAAGAGTACAAAGCAAAAATTGTAGGTGAAGATCCAAAAACAGATCTTGCGGTGATTAAAATTGATGCCAAGAATTTACATGTAGCCAAATTTGGCGACTCTTCAAACTTGCTTGAAGGTGATTTGGTTTTTGCCATTGGTAATCCATTTGGTGTCGGTGAAACCATTACCCAAGGTATTATTTCAGCGCTAAATAAAAGCAATGTAGGACTCAATCAATACGAAAACTTCATTCAAACCGATGCCTCCATTAACCCAGGAAACTCTGGTGGTGCGCTGGTTGATAGCCGTGGAGCGCTGATTGGTATTAACAGCGCTATTCTCTCCAGAAGTGGTGGAAATAATGGTATTGGCTTTGCAATTCCTTCCAATATGGTGCAAAAAATCGCAACATCATTAATTGAGGATGGAAAAGTTGAACGTGGGTTTATGGGTGTTTCCATTTCTGATTTAACCAACGAACTCAAAGAACTTTATGAAAATAAACAAGGTGCCCTTATTTTAATGATTGAGAAGGATTCTCCTGCCCAAAAAGCAGGACTTCAAATCTCTGATCTCATTATTGAAGTAGATGGCATTAAAATCAAAAATGCCAATGAGCTTAAAAACACTATTGCATCTATTTCTCCTGAAAAAAATATCACCATCACATATGAACGTGATAAAAAAATAAAAACAACTAAAGTAAAACTCTCTAAAATGGATTCGGATATACTCATCAGTAGTGACGGGAAAAGCACATCAAGCTCTATTGAAGGATTAACCCTTGTTGAAATTAATTCTAAAACAAGGCAACAATACCAACTTTCAAAAGAAACAGAAGGCGTTTTAGTCCTTGACGTTAAAGAAGATTCTAAAGCCGAAAAGGTGGGATTTAAAGAAGGAGATATCATTCTTCAAATTGAGCAGATACGTATCGAGTCTCTTAAAGATTTAAATACAACACTTAAAGAGTACAAGAATAGCAAAAAACGTGTTCTTATCAGCCGTAAAAATTATCGTGCCATTCTTGTAATGCCTTAAAATAGGAGGCTTTTGCCTCCTATTTTGTTATAATGCTTTTTACATGTAAAAAAGAAGTGAGTAGTGTATGACAAAAATTTTGATGATCGAAGATGATTTAGAATTAGCTGAAATTTTAACAGAGTATTTAGAACAGTTTGAGATTACGATTACCGTTGCTGATGATCCTTATATTGGCTTATCAACCCTTGATACACACTCTTTTGATCTAGTCATTTTAGACCTCACACTTCCAGGCATTGATGGACTAGAAGTGTGTAAAGAAATTCGTAAACGTCATACGCTTCCAATCATTATCTCCTCTGCACGAACAGACATTACAGACAAAGTGACTGCACTTGAAAATGGTGCCGATGATTATTTGCCAAAACCCTACAACCCACGAGAACTTCAAGCACGCATTATGAGTTTACTACGAAGACAAAAGGGGGTTTTAGCAACAGAAAATCCTCTGCAAAAGACAAAAGCATTTCATCTTAATGAACATCAAAGAAGCATTCTTTTTCAAAATAAAGAACTTCACTTAACAGCGGCAGAATATGGGATTTTAGCATACTTGATTAAAAAAGAAGGTGGCGTAGTATCACGAGAAGAACTGATTTACAATATTGAAGCCATTAGCGAAGAGACGACCAATAAAAGTATTGATGTCATTATCGGACGTATTCGCCAAAAACTAGGAGAAAATCCAAAAGAACCGACTTACATTCATGCCGTAAGAGGCATTGGTTATAAGTTTTTACAATGACAAAATCTTCTATTTTTTACAGCATTACCTTTATTTTTGCGACCAGTATAGTGAGTATTTTTTTAGCCCTTCTCTTTCTATTAGAATACGACAAACAAACCTACACAGAAAAACTCAATACAAAATACTCTATTATCTCCCGTGCAACCCTATTTCATTTAAATAATTTTATTACCAATGAAGAGCTGAAGCGACAAGTTCAAGGCTATCAAATGCGTGAAATTACGGATAAAGAGATCAAACAATCTATTATTACACGCGCTCAAATTATCCAAAAAATTGCAGATAAAATTGGAACAAGTGCCATTTTACGTTATGAAAATGACCACTATTTACACATTGAAACCAAGTACTCATCCCTTCTTCTTAAAGATGAAGACTTTCAACCTTACCGCTATGATTTAATTAAAACTATTTTTGGTAGTGTCTTTGCCATTATTATTGTTGCTTACATTTTGACTATTCGAAAATTAAAACCCCTCCGTAAACTCAAACGCCAGATGGATCGTTTTGCAAAAGGTGATTTAAAAATTGACTGTAAAGCGGATGGTGAAGATGAAATTTCCCAAGTAGCCAACTCTTTTCATAATGCGGTAGAGCAAATCAATAAACTAAACCACTCCCGACAACTTTTTTTACGAAATATTATGCATGAACTTAAAACACCTATCACCAAAGGGCGGATTAGTGCTGAAATGCTTGAAAATAGCAAACAAAAAGATCGCCTTATTTCAACCTTTGAAAAACTTGAGTTACTCATTAATGAATTTGCTTCTATTGAGCAAATAACTTCAGGAGAAGGACTCAAAAATGTCAAACCTTATCTCTTAGTTGATTTACTTGATGAGGCTATTGATCTGGCAATGATCGCAGCAGAACAAATCGAAAATGAAATTGTGGATGAAGAAATCATTTTACATGTAGACTTTAGACTCTTTACAACCGCCATGAAAAATGTCATTGACAACGGCATTAAATATTCGAGTGACCAAAAAATAAAAATACTTGCAACACGCTCTAAAATCTCTTTTATTAGCCACGGTAAGCCTCTTACTAAAGAGCTTTCGCACTACCTTGAACCTTTTGTTCAGGAAAAAAACTCACATCAAAGTTTTGGATTAGGTCTTTATATTGTTCAAAATATTATTAAAGCCCATCATCTTAACTTTACCTATGAACACAAAGACGGCTATAATTATTTTAATTTTGAAAAAATTGAAACACTCATGTAAATTTTAGAGTACAATTAAAGCAAATAGGTCAAAAGGAGCCCTTATGTCTGGAATTACATTTTCAAATAGTGATTTAACCCATTTTATTGATCATCATATCGCTTTATTAGAACGCTTTGGAATTAAGGATGAAGTTCCCTTTTCACTTATCTTCTTTTCATTAGACGATAAGAAAGAGATTGATTGCTTAAAAATGTTTCAAGATATTCTGCGAAAGACAGATGCCATTTTTAATCACAGCAATCATTATGTTGTTATGCTAACAGGAACAGATTGGAATGGTGCCATGGAAGTTTTAAGTGGGATACAGGAGTTTTTAGATCAAGAACCATCTGAGACCATTGTCAGTTACCCTGAAGATGGAACAAATGCACAAATATTATTAAAGAAACTCCATGATAGTGTCGAAGATAACTGCAATATTACTTCAGAACTTTTAAAGTAGTAGGACAACCTACTACTTTTTTATTCATTACGTAAAGTGTCCAAAACATTAATCTGTGTTGCTTTATACGCAGGATAATAAGATGAAAGTGCCACAATAATACTTGTACCTGCAACAATAAGCCAAAAATCTAGCATAGAAAGATCTAGTGGTAATTTAGCCGTTCCATACACATCAGCAGGAAGTGAAATAAGATCAAAAGAACCCAAGAGAAAAAGTGCTAAAAATCCAAGAACAATGCCAAATAGCATTCCTCCTCCACCAATAACAATGCCTAAATAGAAAAATGTATTTTTAATTTCATGTTTATAAGCACCCAATGAAAGTAACAAGGCTATCTCTTTACGTCTGTTCATAACTGTCATTAAAAGAGAACTAATAATATTCAATGATGCAATCAAAATAATTAACATTAAAACAATAAAAAGTGCTCTTTTTTCAAGGGCGAGGGCTGCAAAAAAGTTTCCATTCATTTGCCACCAACCCACAATACCTAAGTCATCTGGCAGCACACTTCGAATTTTCTCGATATCGGCAAAAGGATCCTCTGAATAAATATGAATACCATCATATTTTCCCTCTTCATACTGTAAAACTTGCGCCAAAGAATCAAGAGTGGTATACATATACGCTTTATCATATGCCATTAGTCCAGAACGAAATGAACCTTGATAATTGAAGCGTTTCATTTTAGGGATTAAACTCATACCACCAGGATCATTTTTAGTAAAAATAAGTGTTGCTTTTTCATCAGCAGAAAACTGGTGTGTTTTTGCAATTTCACTACCCGTTATAAGGTCGTATTTATCTAATGTTTTATCTTTAATAGCCTCTGCTAAAATAGTATTTATTTTTGCTTCTTGTTCGAAATAGACACCAAAAAGCATGCCACCTTCAAGCCTATTTCCTTTTTTAATAATAACTTGAGTCGAAATATAAGGACTAAACTTGAGTTGTGGAAATTGTGCTTCTAATCGTTGCAAATCCATCTCACTCACAGGATTAAAACTACGAGAATAAATAGACAACGGATAGTTCATAGTAAACAATTTCTTTTCAAACTCTTTATCAAAACCATTCATAATAGCCATAGCAACCATTAAGACCATCAATCCAATTGCTACGCCAAAAAATGCTAAAAAAGAAATAACGGTAATAAAAGGTTGCGACTTATCAAAACGTAAATACTTTTTAACAAGGTAAAAGCTAAGATTTTTTTGCACCCAAAATCCTTACGCTAAAAGCCCTTTTTTAGGACCACTCTTGCCACAACACTGTTTATATTTCTTACCACTTCCACAAGGACATGGTTCATTGCGAGAGGTCTTTTTTTCTTCATTAGCTTCGTCTTCTTCATTACCAAAAGGACTTTGATGATGCAGTGTTGCATTGGCATTTGCTGCTTCCATCTTACGAATCATTTCCTCCATAGCATGACGCTCTTCTTCCTCTTTATTATCACGAAGCTGAACAATATGCAAGGTTCTAAAACTCTCAAATTTAATCTGTTCTACAAGCTCAATAAAAAGATTATAACTCTCTTTTTTATACTCTGTCAATGGATCTTTTTGATTGTATCCACGAAGACCAATACCTGTTTTGAGAATGTCCATTTGATATAAATGTGCTCTCCACGCATTATCAATCACTTGAAGATATAAAATACGCTCAATTTCTTTACGTTGCACATCATCCACTACCGACATTTTCATCTCAAAACTTTCAGTCAGTTTCTCAATAATATGTGCACGCAAAGCTTCAAAATCTAAACCTTGCAATGCATGTACATCAAAATCTTCATTTAATTCATCTTTAAGAAGAGAAACTAAACGCTCTATGTTATAGTCACTCTGAGCAATCCCCTCATAAATTTCTGCTTTAAAAAGGGTATTGGTCACAAATTCAAGACGAATATCTTTAATTTTATTTTCAATATCATATGTTGTACTTAAAAGCTCATTTCTAAAATTATAAATTGTCTTACGCTGTTTATTAGCGACATCATCGTACTCAAGAAGATGCTTACGAGACTCAAAATGAAGTGCTTCAACTTTTTTCTGTGCATTTTCAACAGCACGTGTCACCATTTTTGACTCAATATGTTCACCCTCTTCAATGCCTAAGCGTTCCATAATCGCTTTAATACGATCACTTCCAAAAATACGAAGTAAATTGTCTTCAAGGCTTAAATAAAAACGACTCTTACCCACATCACCCTGACGCCCTGAACGACCACGCAATTGATTGTCAATACGTCTGCTCTCATGGCGCTCTGTACCAATAATATACAACCCACCTAACGCTTTAATTTCATCCGTAATTTTAATATCAACACCACGTCCTGCCATATTGGTTGCAATCGTTACGGCTCCTTTGACACCAGCGTCTTTAATAATTTGAGCTTCTTTTTCATGATTTTTCGCATTTAAAACAGAATGAGGAACTTTCTCTTTTTTGAGTAACTCATGCAAAAGTTCACTTTTTTCAATCGAAGCAGTTCCCACTAAAACAGGTTGTCCTTTTATATGACACTCTTTAATATCTTTAATTACTGCTTCAAATTTTTCACGCTCTGTTTTATAGATTAGATCATTCATATCTTCTCTGCGCATTGGCACATTGGTCGGAATAGAAATAACTTCTAAATTATAAATTTGTGCAAATTCAGTTGCTTCTGTCTGAGCTGTTCCTGTCATACCCGCTAATTTTTTGTACAATCTAAAATAGTTTTGAAAGGTAATATCCGCAAGGGTTTGCGACTCTTCTTTAATCATCACACCCTCTTTAGCCTCTAAGGCTTGGTGCAATCCTTCTGAAAAACGTCTTCCCTCACTCAAACGACCTGTAAATTCATCAACAATAACAATTTCACCCTCACGTACAACATAATCAACGTCAACAGTAAAAAGATAATGTGCCTTAAGTGCTTGGTCAAGATGATGCGATAAAACAGCATTTTCAAGACTATAAAGGTTATCTACACCAAAAAGTTTTTCAGCATTTCCAATTCCTTCTTCTGTCATTAAAATCGTACGATTTTTTTCATCAACAGTAAAATCACCCTCTTTAACCAACTTTTTCGCCACATTGTCTGCTAGTTTATAGCCATCTAATGTTCGATTCGAAGGTCCTGAAATAATTAAAGGGGTTCTTGCTTCATCAATTAAAATAGAGTCTACTTCATCTACAATAACAAAATGATGGACGCGTTGTACCTTCTCATCTAAAGAGTAGCGCATATTATCTCTTAAATAATCAAAACCAAATTCGTTATTTGTTCCATATGTAATATCAGCATCATACTGTTCTTTTCGTTGTGTATCATTTTCTAAATCATTCGTGACGATACCAACACTAAGCCCTAAAAAGTTATAAATACGTGACATGTCACTTGCATCACGCTTAGCAAGGTAGTCATTGACGGTAACAACATGAACACCTTCTCCACTCATAGCATTTAAAACGACTGGCAACGTTGCAACAAGTGTTTTACCCTCACCTGTTTTCATTTCAGCGATATCCCCACCATGCAAGACCAAACCACCAATCATTTGAACATCAAAATGACGCATTCCTGTGGTTCGCTTACTCACCTCTCTTGTGATAGCAAAAACATCATTTAAAACATCATCTAATGATTTATTTCCTGATTGAACTTCTGTTCTTAGACTACTAAAGGCTTCTTTAAGAGCATCGTCACTCAATTTTTCATAGCTCGACTCTAAGGCGTTAATTTTTTTAACGCGCTGAGAAAGTTCTTTAATAACACGATCATTTTTCGTGCCAAAAATTTTACGAATTAAATTACTCAATATCATGCGATTTCACCTCAATTTTTCTTTGCATTTACATTAATTTCTGATAAAACTTAGGATTTTATCATACTTTTACTATCTATTTGATAAAACTCCATATCTTAATTGCCTTTTATAGGAGTATTTTATGCGAATCCCTCTCATTTTTCTCACGCTCACGTCACTCCTTTTTGCAAAGATTGACCATTTTAAAACAATACAAAGTGATTTTTTACAAACGCTTACCAATGATCAAAATAAAACCATTGTTTATGAAGGAACCTTATATGCAACGGATAATAAAAAAGCGCTTTGGATTTATGAAAAACCTGTGGCAAAAAAAATCTATTTTAATCACACTCGTGTCTTAATTATAGAACCCGAATTAGAACAAGCGATTATTACAACATTAGAAAATATTCCCAATATCGCACAACTTCTTCAAGAAGCTCAAGAGATAAAACCCAATACCTATGTAACTAAATTTATGGAAACAACGTATACCATTATTGCTACAAAAGAGCGTATTGAAAAAGTGACGTATAAAGATAAGCTGGATAATGCTGTGGAAATTCTTTTTTCAAATCAGACAACCAATCTCTTTTTAGACGAGACCCTTTTTAAGGCAGAAATCCCAAAAGGTTACGATGTCGTACGTGAATAATCTTTACATGTAAAGATAAAAAGTTGACTTTTTTAAATATTTTAGAAAAGCCAACTTTATAATATTTATACCACTTTTGTCACTCGATGTAAAAATAAATAACCAATCAATCCTGAGAAAAACGACCCTAATAAAATAGCCAATTTATCTGCATAATGAAATAAATCTGTGTCGTTGTATGCCAAAGTATTCACAAAAAGACTCATGGTAAAACCAATACCTGTTAAAATAGCAACACCATAGAGTTGCGCAAAGTTACTGCCTGAAGGAAGCTTAGCAATGCCTAATTTAATAGCGATATAACTAAAGACAAAAACACCCAACTGTTTCCCTAAAAAGAGCCCACATATAATGCCTAATGATACGTCTGAAAATAGTGCAGAAGCTGATAAATTTCGAAGATCAACCCCAGCATTTACAAAAGCAAAAAGTGGCAGAATAAAAAATGCAACCCAATAATGTAAATCATGTTCTAATTCTTTAACCATAGAAAAACGCTCACCTGTCTGACCAATAGAATACAAAGGAATACTAAAGGCAATTAAGACACCTGCAATAGTCGCATGAACGCCCGATTTAAGAACACTCACCCATAAAACAATTCCAACTAAAATATAAGCTGCTTTTTTGGCGACATTCATTCGATTCATAAGAAAAAGAATTAAAAGGGCAACCAGAGCGACACTGATGGAAAGTATAGATAAATCATTTGTATAAAAGAGTGCAATAATAACAATAGCTCCAAGGTCATCAATAATAGCTAATGCCATCAAAAATATTTTTAACGAAGCAGGAACCCTTGTTCCTAAAAGCGAGATAATACCTAATGCAAATGCAATATCCGTTGCCGTTGGAATTGCCCAACCATTCATTGCAAAAGTATCTTTATAATTAAAAGCAATAAAAATAAGAGCGGGCATCACCATTCCACCCAATCCCGCAATCGACGGAAGTGCAATTTGACTTTTAGTAGAAAGTTCTCCCTCTAAAACTTCACGCTTCACTTCAAGACCAATCAGAAAAAAGAAAATGGCCATTAACCCATCATTCACCCACAAGAGCAGTGGTTTTGCAATACCAAACGTCCCAACACTCACTTGCACAGGCGTATGTAAAAATTTTGTATATATTTCAGCTAAAAAACTATTTTGTAAAAAAAGTGCACAAATGGTTGCAAGAATAAGAATAATTCCTGCTGAAGATTGCCGTTGAATAAACTCTTTTATCATCTTTTTAAACATCAAAAACCTTTCTTTTATAGTAGACTTCTTGCACCATCTTTGATAAAAGCTAACGCAACAAGCCTATTTTTTCATAGTATCACATTGAGGTAAATAGTTTATAAATTAAATCTTAAAACACCCAAACTAACAATAAAGAGTATGCTTTACTTTCCAAGGCAAAACTGCCCAAACATTTTATCTAAAATTTCATCCCTCTCAAATGCCATAGAAATAGAGGAAATAGCCATAATAGCATCGTTTAAATGAAAAGCAAAGAGTTCTAGCTCCCCTTCTCCTAAAAGAGCATACGACGCTTTAACATTTTCATATGTCTTACGTACAGCATCTATTTGTCTTTGTGATGTTAACAATAAATTATCTTCTTGTGTCGTTTGATCCAAAATACTATGCAAAGCCTCTATAATATGCTGTGCATCTTTTTGGCACTCCAGAGCAATAAACTCTTTACCTAAACGTTTTGTGTCAAAACAACTGGCTAAATCTGTTTTATTAAGGACCATAAGAATTTTTTTATCAGCAGAATATTGGCTTAAAAGATTTAAAATTTCTTCATCTTCGTGATCACATACACGACTATTATCAAACATTGCAATCACTATTTCAGACTCTTCAATGGCTAAAATAGAACGCTCGATTCCAATTTTTTCGATGGCATCATGCGCTTGCCTAATGCCTGCAGTATCAACAATTTTGACTAAATGCGTTCCAATACGAAGCTCTTCTTCAATTGTATCGCGTGTGGTTCCTGCAATATTACTAATAATAGCCCTGTCATAACTTAAAAGCGTATTTAAAAGCGAGCTCTTACCAACATTCGGTTTTCCAACAATTGCTATTTTAAAGCCATTAATAAGCCCTTGACGCCGTTGACTACTCTCATATGTTTTGAGAAGATCTTTGGATAAAGCATCTAATTTTATTTTAATTTGATCCATCATATCTAATGGCAAATCTTCTTCGGCATAATCAATATTAACTTCCACAAATGCAAGTATTTCAACCAAAAGATTTCTTACATGTAAAACAAAATTTCGCAGTTCACCTTTAAGTTGGCGTGTCAACATTTTTGCAGCATCCACACTTTTTGTCTCAATTAATGCAGCAATGGCTTCTGCTTCACTCAAATCTATTCTGCCATTTAAAAATGCCCTCTTTGAAAATTCACCAGGATTTGCTAATCTCGCCCCATAATGAAGAAGTGTTTGTAAAACCATTCCAGCAACAACACTACCACCATGACACTGAAATTCAATGACATCTTCTGCAGTAAAACTATGCGGTGCTTTAAAATAAAGGACAATAGCCTGATCAATCGCTTCATCCATAACGTCATATAAGAAACAAAGCGTAGCCATACGAGGAATAAAACACTCTTTATGAGAAAGCTTTTGAGCGAAAAAATAAGCTTCAGGTCCACTGACACGAACAATAGCAATGGACCCGACACCTGAACTGGTGGCAATAGCAGCAATGGTATTTATGCGTTTTTCCTATTAAAATCATTTACGACGATAAACTTACCGCCATCTTTTCCTGACTTAATTCCAACATATTTTTCAGGAAATTCTGAACGAAGTGCTTCAAGGGCAATTTTAATTAACACGCCATCTAAAATCTTTGTTTGACCTTTTCCACTGTTACGAATACGCTCAATAACAGGTACCAAATACTTTTCGATCATCTCTTCTTGATTTTTCAAAAATTCTGCAATTTCTAAACGAATATTTAAGCCATATTTTAGATTAATCCAATTGTAAAGAAGATAAGAAAGAGCCTTATAACGATAACCCTCTTTTCCAATTAACAGTGCAGCATCTTCACCACTAAATTCGATAAGTATTGTGTCATCATTGTACTTTGACACCATAGGCGACTCAAGTGTAAAACAGCTGTATTTAAATAAATGCTTAATCTGAACATTCACTTCATCAATAATATCATTCATTGAACGTTTTTCTTGATGAAAATTCTGATCAATTGCCGTTGATACTACAAGCGTCTGCTTGAGCTCTTTTGAAGTATGTTTAACGATTTCTAAAGAAGGTTCTTCCTTAAAAAAAGATTCCTCTTTAGGAGGAAGAGCGCCTGTTTCTGGATTTTTTTCAGAAATCTCATGAGGAATAAACTCTCTATTTTTATTTTTAGCCCGTCTATTTTTAGCCCGTCTATTTTTGTCTTTTTTTTCATCAGAAGAAGGAACATCTATCTCTTTTTGACGCTCCTGATGAAGGACAGAAGAGGACTTATTTTCTTTAAACTCTTTATGGTTATCACCTTTACGTTGAACGTCAATAATGGCATTCTTTTTAAATAAGCCTAAAAAACCATTGGAACCATTTTGAATAATATTTATATCCAATTCAACCACTGAACAAGACAACTCACTCGCAGCTTTAGAGTAAGCTTCTTGAAGTGTTGCTGCTTCAACTCTTATCATTTTTCAGCCTTTTCCTCTTCATGTTTTTTTGCGAAAAGTTTGTTGACATAGAACTGCTGTACAATTGATGCGAGATTATTCGTAAACCAATAAAGCGTTAAACCTGCAGGGAAGGTAACAAAAAAGAATGTAAAAATTAATGGTAAAAACTTCATAATCTTCTCTTGCATTGGATCATTAAATGTTGTTGGCGTAATACGCTGATGTAAAAACATCGTAAGTCCCATAAGCACAGGAAGAATAAAATAAGGATCCATAATGGCTAAATCATGAACCCATAAAATCCACGCTGCACCTTTTAATTCAATAGCATTTTGTAGAACACGATACACCGCAAAAAATACAGGAATTTGAAGTAAAATTGGTAAACATCCACCCATCGGATTTGCACCATGCTTTTTATAAAGTTCCATCATATGCATGTTAAGCTTTTGTTTATCATCACCATATTTTTTCTGCAACTCTTTCACTTTTGGAGCAAGCTCTTTAAGCTTATTCATTGAAACCATGCCTTTATAGGTTAAAGGATACAGCACCAAACGAACAATAATTGTCATAGCAACAATGGCCCACCCCCAGTTACCAAAAACTCCATGCAAATACGAAAGCAGTGTAAAAAGTGGTTTAGCAATAAACGTAAAAAACCCATATTCAACAACATCTGTTAACGCTGAATGAATCTCTTTGAGTTTAACATACTCTTTGGGACCAACATAACCATTTAGTTGAAAATCTTCATTTCCTTTGACAAATAAAAGAGGAGTATTTTCTTTACCTGGCAAAATAACTGTTTCAAGTCCCGTGTTTAATTCATAAAAGAATGTAGTGTAATATTTATCTGCCGCTGCAACAATATGTGCATGAGGGAATCTTTCATCTCCTTTAGCATCACCATCACTAATCGTTTGAATGGTACCATCTGCTTTTTTGATCAAAGCACCATGAAAGGTATAACTATCTACTGCAGCATTGGGTCTAAAGCCTGGAGAAATAAAATAATCTTTAGCTTGAGAAAGCTTTACATGTAAATCATATTTTCCAGAAGGAAAAAATGTAACTGTTTTTGAAATTGTAACATCACCCAATTTTTGCGTTAAAATGACACTACTACCACTTTCTTCAACATTTATGATGTTTTTATCTGCACTATATGACATTAAAAAAGCATCTGTATTTACAGATTTATCGCTAAAACGAACTTCTAAAGGTAATACACCTTGTGAAGCATCAATCAACTGTATTCTTTCTCCATGATCATCTTTATATTTTAACTCACTAAGATAAAATTTTGCAATTCTTCCTAATCGATCAATCTGAAGTTCATAAGAAGGTGCTTTGAC
>RZYK01000253.1 GCA_009930355.1 Campylobacterota bacterium
TTTCATATACGATGATTTCTTGGTGGTGTGCGTATCTCAAGGTTTATTATCCTGTGGAATATTTTGCGGCTGTTTTGGATTGTTCAACAAAAACAAATCTTATCCCGGCATATATCAAGGAATGTCAGAGACTTGAGATAAATGTTAAACTTCCTGATATAAATATATCGACTACTCGATATGAAATTGATAAGGATGGTTCTATTGTCGCTCCGCTTGGAATTATCAAGAATGTTGGTGGAAAGGCTGTTGATGAGATTTTGAGAGCGAGACAGGATGGCCCATTTATCTCAATGAAAAACTTTCAGGAAAGGATTGTAAAAAGAGTTTGTAATATTCGAGTTGTTGATTCTCTAACAAAAGCTGGCTGTTTTGAATCTTTGGGTATTGGAACAGCTGATCTTGAGCAGCGCGGAAAAGATTTGTGCGAACTTGTACCAATCTTCCAAGAGATTCCAGTTTTAACAACTCATTCTGATGAAACTCTTGATAAGGACGAGATCAAGAAATTGTATGCTGATGTTTTCACCTGTGCAAATGCGTCTGATAAAACAATGATAGCGCCGTATATAGGTGGAGCCAAGCCTGGGATTTTTATTATAAACAGTCCGCAGAAGAATGAAGATAAAAACTTCTCTAAAGACGGAACAAAGTTTCTAATAAAGACACTAACCAAAGCCGATATAAATATTAACGCCGCATATTACACGAATCCATGCAAATGTTTTCATAAAGATGGAGCGAAGCCAAGCAAAGAATGTGTGAATGGATGTTTGGAATTTCTCAAAAGAGAAATTAAGATTGTTAAGCCAAGGCTTATAATCTGTATGTCTTCAGATTATATAAAAATGTTTACATCTGCCAAGCCAACAATGAGGGATCTTCATGGAAAAACTATATATTGCAAAGAGTTTGACTGTTATGTGTTGTTTTCATATTCCCCACAGTATTTGTTTTACGGCGATGACAAACAGCCATTGATTGATCGTTTTATTGCGTCATTAAAAGAGTTGTTTACTGGAGATTCTGATGATTCGGATTTTGATGATTTTGATTAGTCTTATTTTAATATAGTTTTGTAAAAACGATTGGACATTATTTTAAAACCGTGTCTAATCGTTTTTTTTGCATTGGGGGGATTAAAATGGAAGATAAAATGTTGTGGTTTGATTTGTTGTTAGAGAAGGATAATTCAAAAGAATGGCATAGCTCTACAGTTCTGTGTAGATCGGAAGACGAATTGTGGTCCGTGATTAATAGAATAATAGAAACAACAAATTATACTAAATACATAATTGTTAATGTTACGGAGGTGTAATGCTTGAATTTTTTTCTGAAAATTGTATTTTGCTAAATGTACTAATGTCTTTGATTTTATTGTTGGTTTTTGTTAGAGGTGGATTATTTAAAAATCCAACCAATGTAGTTTTTATTTTTCTTTTTTCTGTATTTTGGCCCTTTGGAGTGTTGATATCGTTAATTATATTTTTTGATGACATTTTTGAAGCATTAATTAAACCACGGCATTTCAATTTTAACCGATTGTTTGACAATAAATAACTGGAGGATTCTAAAAATGGATTTTGTTCGTGTTAGTTGCACAAAGTGTATTTTTAATGCAGATTTTAATATACATCAAAAAACTCCATTCAAGTGTCCGCTGTGTGGAAACGAGGTAAATAATAGAATTATACTCAAAGAATCGAAATACAAAAAAGAAAGAGTTGTTGAAGATGTAGTTGCAAATTCATATGCCCAATCAAGGATGTCTGAAAACACCAATGACGACATTGATTCTGACGATTACGATTACGATTACGATTATTGAAGCTCTTGTTGTGATTGATTCTAACGCAACTTAAAACATTTATCGAATGAAATATCAAAACACATTCAGAACCCCGTTAGAATCAATCCTTACGCAAAATATGATGGGTTCTGGATGTGTTTTTCAAATGCATTGGAGATAATTTATGATTTTATATGATTGTGAAATTAAGAGGGCTATTGAGAGTGATAAGTCTAAGCGTTTTCCTTTCTTTTCTTATGTTGATAACTGGACTGATTATGTTGGCATGGGTATTTCCTGTATTTGTGTCTATGATTATGAAACTAGCGAAAGTCGTGTTTTTTTTTGATGATAATTTTGATAGCTTTAAAGCTCTTGTTGAGCGGACTGATTATGTTTGCGGTTTTAATAATCATAATTTCGATGATAATCTTTGCAATGCACATGGTTTAACTATTCCAAAAGAAAAATCGAAAGACGTTTTGCAGATGATTTGGGCCGCACTTGGACTTGGATGTGAATTTAAACGCGGAACACATGCTGGCTATTCACTGGAGGCTATGGTTAAAACAAATTGCCCAGATGTTAAATTAAAACAGTTTAGTGGTGCCATGGCTCCAATTTGTTATCAGACTGGAAAGATGGGATCGGTTATTGATTACTGTCTACATGATGTTCACATGCTTAAACAACTGGTGAATCATATTCGACTTAATGGGTTTTTAATTTCACCGAAGAATCAGACTCTTAAAATTTTGATTGATTTTTAAATTCTGGGAAATCAATCTTGAAAATTCTTATTCAAAATACATCTCAGACATATCGTATTTTGCATGAGGATTGATTCTAAGAGGGTTTTAAGGGAAAAACGATTCATTGTCTGGAATGACAATTAAACCCTCTTAGAATCAATATTAAAAAAATAAGTGTACTGGAAATTTGTCTGTTTTGTGTCTAAAACCAAAGGTGAAATAGTTTCGGCTTCTGCTATTATTTTTTTATCATA
>RZYK01000039.1 GCA_009930355.1 Campylobacterota bacterium
TCTTTTGGTTTCAGAGTTTAAAGATGATTTAACAGCATTTAATGCCGAAAAAAGAGGAAATGAAGCAGGTAAAGGTGCACTCAATTGTAAAATTAGTACACAACTTTTTCATCTTTTAGAAAAAAATGGTATTCAGACGCATTTGGTAAAAACACTTGACGATACACATCAACTCATCAAACGTGTTCAAATTATTCCTATTGAAGTTGTTGTAAGAAATATTGCAACAGGTTCATTATCCAAACGTCTTGGCATTGCAGATGGTACTGTTCTTCCTTTTACATTGGTTGAATTTTATTACAAAGATGATGCATTGGGCGATCCTATCATTAATGATGAGCATTGTTTGCTTCTTAATCTTGTAAAAAGTGAATCTGACTTGGAAGAGCTTAAACGTTTGGGTCGAGAAATTAATGTCATTATGAAAAGTTTCTTTGGTGAGCGCAAACTCAAATTGGTTGATTTTAAAGTTGAATTTGGTGTTGATACAGAGGGGAATATTTTACTCTCTGATGAAATCAGTCCTGATAGCTGCCGTTTTTGGGATATGGATACGAATGAAAAATTAGATAAAGATAGATTTAGACAAGGTCTTGGTAACGTCAAAATGGCTTACGAAGAGGTCTTGAAACGTATACTAGCGCACTAAAAACAAAGGAAAAAGAAACGATGAAAGTTATTGTGAATATTCAACTCAAAAATGGTGTTCTTGACCCACAAGGTAAAGCTGTTCACCACGCACTCTCTTCTTTAAAATTTAATGAAGTGAATGAAGTTCGTATTGGAAAGCAAATTATTTTAGATATTAACGAAAGTGACAAAGCAAAAGCAGAACAAAGAGTCACTACGATGTGTGATGAGCTTTTAGCCAACACGGTCATTGAAGATTACACCATTGAGTTTCCAGCATGCTAGTAGCAGTTGCTGTATTTCCAGGAACAAACTGCGAAATCGATACAAAATATGCTTTTGAAAAGTTAGGAGCAGAGGTTGTTCTTGTTTTTCATAAAGAAGAAAAACTCCCTGAGGGAACTGATTTAGTCGTTCTTCCTGGTGGTTTTAGCTATGGTGATTATCTACGAAGTGCTGCCATTGCTAAGTTTTCACCTATTATGAAAGCAGTGATTGACTTTGCTAACAATGGTGGTAAAGTATTAGGGATTTGTAATGGCTTTCAAATGCTTGTAGAAGCCAAACTTCTCCCTGGAGCTATGAAACGTAACGAGAGTGTGCATTTTATCTCTAAATTTCATCCGCTTAAGGTAGTTGCTAATGACAATTTCTTTTTACAAAAATGTACCATTGGTGAAGTTTTAAATATTCCTGTTGCCCACGGAGAAGGAAGCTACTATATTGATGAAGCGGGATTAAAAGAGTTGTATGCTAATCATCAAGTGCTTCTTACATACTGTGATGAAAAAGGAAATATGCAAAATCCCAATGGTTCTATTGATGCTATTGCAGGCATTTGTAATACAAAGAAAAATGTTTTTGGTCTTATGCCACACCCTGAACGTGCTATTGAGGAAATTCTAGGTTCAAAGGATGGTGTTAAAATGTTACAGGGTTTTATTGCTTAGCCTTATGAAGAAAATTTTAATACTTCTTGCACTCTCTTTAACACTTTTTCAGTCTTCCATCGTTGCTGAAGAGAGTGCCTACCAAAATTATGCAAAATCCATTTTTCTCTCCATTGAGCAGATTCCTCAAAAAGTTTATGTAGGGCAAGTGTTTTCAATTAAAGTTAAAGCTATTGTTGCTCATTCAAATATAGATACATTGTCCACAACATTTTCAACACCCAATGGCATTGAGATCATCAATCAACAATCTCCTTGGGTTGCTTCAAGTAACAATAATACGTATGAAAATACATTTTATTTTAAAATAAACACAACACATGCGAAACTCCCTAGTATCAGTGTTTCACTGATAAAAAATAAAGAAACCCTAGAAAGTGCTATGCTGATGCTCTCTACACCGAGCATCATTCAGCTAAAAAAAGAGGATTTTTTTAGTAATGTCATTGCGAACACACTGGTTGTTAATAAATACAAAACAACAACATTTGATGCAAAAAATGTGATGACTGTCTTAGAAATTGAAGCAACAGAAGCAAACCTTAAAGACTTTAAACTCAAAGGAATTGCTAAAAGTGGTATAGACTCATTTTCAGATAATGGAAGCAGTCAAAAAATATACTATTATGCCATTTTGCCTAATTATCAAAAAAATTTTGAATTTACTTATTTTGACCTACGAGGCAATAAATTTACTAAAATTTCGCTTCCAATAGTCATTGATAACGAAGAAGTAAGTACACAATTGGGATTAAATCCCAAAGAGAGTATTTTTGAATTTTATAAAAGTATTGCTTATGCTGTTTTAGCTTTTTTCTTTTTTATTATCCTACTTAAATACCGTAAATGGTACTACCTTACAGCTTCGCTTCTTTTTTTAGCTCTCTATTTTTTAGATCAAAATCCACTCAATCATATAAAACTCAAAGTGGGTAGTAGTATAAAAATTCTTCCAATGGAACGCTCTACAATATTTTATACCAGTGAAAAAATTCTTGATGTTGAAAAATTGGGTGAAAGAGAAAATTATATTAAAATTTTACTTCCTGATGGAAAAATTGGATGGACAGAGTATGAAAATATTAGCAAGAATTAGAGCTATTTTTATTGCTATTGAATTTAGTATTACTGTTTTATTAACCGTTGTTTTTATGTATATTTTTTCCAAAAACACACGACCCGTTCGTCGTTTTTGGGCAAAGCTACAAACGTACCTTATTGGTTTTAAGATTCACACTAAAGGTGAGCTTTGCGAGAAAACAACACTTCTGGTTATGAATCATCAAAGTCTACTCGACATTGTCACTCTTGAAGCAATTCATCCCAAAGATTTGTGTTGGATTGCTAAAAAAGAGATTGGAGATATTCCTCTTTTTGGGCATATTTTAAAAGCACCACGTATGATTGCTATTGATAGAAACGATAAGCGTTCTATTGTCAAACTCATCAAAGTAGGACAAGAAAGGCTTAATGAAGGACGTGTACTTGCTATGTTTCCTGAAGGAACTCGTGGGCGAGGAGACAAACTTCTTACATTTCAAAGTGGTGCAAAAATTGTGGCAGAAAAATTAAATCTTATTGTGCAACCTGCTGTGATTGTTGGTACACGCAATGTTCTGGATTCACAAAATCTTTTGGCAAATGGTGGCGATGTGCATGTCATCTTTTTAGACCCTATTAATCCCAACGAAGATGAACAGTGGTATGAAAAAATGCATGATGCCATGAGCAAAACTCTACAAGAACACATCTCCTCAAAATAAATTGCTACAAAAGTGGCGTTTTCTCTTTGTATTTTTTGATACAATGGCGCCACTTTTTTGGATTTTTCAAAGTGCTTTTACATGTAAAGCATTTGAAAAAATCCAATTACTAAAGGAAATATAAAATGTCAAAACATCAATTCCAAACCGAAGTCACTCAGCTTTTAGACCTGATGATTCACTCGCTCTACTCCAACAAAGAGATTTTCTTGCGTGAACTTATCTCCAATGCTTCTGATGCACTCGATAAGTTAAACTACCTCACATTGACCGATGAGACCTACAAAGCACTCTCGTATGTCCCACGTATTGATATTGCCATCAATAAAGAGGCAAAAACACTCACCCTTAGTGACAGTGGTATTGGTATGAACGAAGCAGAGTTGGTTGAAAATCTCGGAACCATAGCAAAAAGTGGTACAAAATCATTCTTACAAAACCTCAGTGGTGACAAAAAGAAAGACTCAAGCCTCATCGGTCAATTCGGTGTTGGCTTTTACTCAGCCTTTATGGTTGCCAATAAAATTGAAGTCGTAAGCCGTAAAGCGGGCGAAGAGAAAGCGTATATGTGGAGCTCAACCGCAGGGGCTGAGTATGACATCACCGAAGTTTCAAAAGAAAGCCACGGCACGTCCATTACCCTTTACCTTAAAGACGATGAAGATGAGTTTTTAGAGTTTTACCGCATTCAAAGCGTCATCAAAAAATACTCAAACCACATCCAGTTCCCTATTTTTATGGACAAAGAAGTGAAAGAATATGACGATGAAGGCAAAGAAAAAAGTGTTGAGTTTAAAAATGAGCAAATCAACAAAGCCAGTGCGCTTTGGACGGTAGCCAAAAGTCAAATCAAGCCCGAAGAGTACAAAGACTTCTACCAACAAATCTCGCACGACAGTACCGATCCTTTGCTATGGAGTCACACAAAAGCGGAAGGTAAGTATGAATATACAACCCTCTTCTACATTCCTTCAACTCCTCCAATGGACTTGTTTAGAATGGACTATAAGCCAGGTGTTAAACTCTATGTTAAACGCGTTTTCATTACCGATGATGAGAAAGAGTTACTTCCAACGTATCTTCGCTTTGTCAAAGGTATCATCGATGCGGAAGACCTCCCTCTGAACGTCAGCCGTGAGATTTTACAGCAAAATAAAGTGCTAGAGACCATCAAAAAAGCTTCTGTGAAAAAAATCTTAAGCGAACTCAAAAACCTCAAAGAAAAAGAGAACGAGAAGTACCTAGAGTTCTACAAAAACTTTGGACGTGTCGTTAAAGAAGGTTTGTATAACGATTGGGACAATAAAGAAGCACTCCTAGAGCTTGTACTGTTCAAATCATCAAAACGTGATGGCTTAGTGAGCCTTAAAGAGTACAAAGAGGCAATGAAAGAAGATCAAAAAAGCATCTACTACATCACAGGTGAAAACGAGCGTATCCTTCGCAATTCTCCACTCATCGAGCAATTTAAAGCCAAAGACATTGAAGTCTTGCTTCTTGATGAAGAAGTCGATGCCATCGTCTTCCCAATGGTTGGTGAGTACGATAAAACACCGATAAAACCTGTCAATAACTCAGATATTGACGAAGAGATCAAAGAAGATAAAGCCAAAGTGGAAGAGGATGAAAAAACCTACAAAGAAATTTTGGTGAAAATGAAAGAAATCCTCAAAGACGATGCCAAAGATGTCAAAATCTCTAGCCGTCTGAGCGACTCCCCATCATGCCTCGTGTACGATAAAAACGATCCAGACTTCCAAATGCAACAAATGCTCAAACAGATGGGACAAGACAATCTCCCTACCGTAAAACCTATCTTAGAGATCAACCCTGAGCATGAAATTTTCAAAAAACTAAGCGCTAAAGCTGACCTTATAGAACTCAACGACATCGCATTTTTACTCCTCGACCAAGCCAAACTTCAAGAGGGTATGAAGATCGAAGACACCGCAGCCTTTGCCAAACGCTTGAACCGTTTTATCGCTAAAGCGCTTTAGAAAATAGCTTTACATGTAAGGATTTTTTCCTTACATGTAAAGACGACTAACCTTACCTTCATAAGCTACATCAAATCTCCATTTTCATAAAATATCACACACGACTTCCAATGTTCGTAGAACTTTCATTGGTTATTGCAGATGGCGAAAATAGAGAAAGTTAAAAGTTTAGCCCTGACCCCTATATTTTTACATGTAAGGATTTTTCCTTACATGTAAAGACGACTAATCTTACCCTTCATAAGCTACATCAAATCTCCATTTGCATAAAATAATCACAAATAGCTTAAAAGTTAAAAATCTAGCCCTGCCCCTAAATGCTTCATTTATTTGTGCATATCAGACTATTTTGTATATAATGTTCGTTGAATAAATAGTTATTTCTAAAATAAACTATCTTTATTTATAAACATAAATCAAAAGGACATGTAATGAAAATACAGAAAAAAGTAAAATTAGCACTTATAGCAGTAATACTTCTATTATTCAGTGGTTGTGCAGAAAAGGGACCAATGCAAACAAAATACGGATTAATGAATACTAACTGGCATGATAAGATTTTTCTAGAATCTATTAAAAAATTAGATGAAAAAGTCTTATATAAGGGAAAAACTGTAATGTTTAAAAAGGAAAAACCTTCAATGGCATTACTTCAAGATGAATTAGTGATAACAAATAAATCCTTATATTTAGCAGAATGGGATACTAAAAACTTAATTTATAATATAAAATTAGAGTTATCTTTAAATTCTATTAAATCAACTGATTTAATAGTTGAGGAGCGTTCACTATTTCCTAATAGTCAATATTTAAATATTGTAACTAATGAAAATACAAAATATAATTTTACAATTTATACAAAAGATGGTGAATACTTAAAAAGAATAATCACTAATTACTCTAAAAATAAACCAAATATTTAATATTGAGTCATAACAAGTATTTGGAGAGAAATAGTTTACGAGGGCTAAACTTTTAACTTTTTACACACAAAATAGTTTTACATGTAAGGAGAAATCCTTACATGTAACGGGCAATGACCCTCACCGCTTCGGGATAAGCATGTGCATACTTTTGAATGCCAGCACCAAAACTCTCCAACATATCTTTCGCCCGAATATACAAAACGGTATCATCTTCAATCTTCGCTAATTCAAACAAATTTTTAATCATCGTTGAAAGTGGGCTTTTATAGCTGTTGTCTTCCAAAACGGCTTTGGCACGAAAGGCTTTATCGGAGAGGTACCAGACTTCTTCTTTGTAAAATTTATGCTCCGCCTCATGGCTTAGTTTCTTTGCCAACGCTAGGTACTGCGCCTCTTTCGTATAGGCGTAAGCACGCAACACACTTTCGATGACAAAGGCGTAATCTTCGAGTAACGCTTCCACTTTCAAACTGCCACCTAAGACGATTTGATGGTACAAAACGCCGTTTACATGTAAAGATTTTAAAAGCGTATCGAGCACGCTTTTTGCTTTTTCAATCTTGCCTGCTTCAAAAAGTGCAGTCACCATCAAAGCGTTCCAAGATGTCAGAATTTTGGTGTCAATGAATGGATACGCCACCTTTTGACGCTCTTGTTTGAGAATAGCAATGGCTTCATCCAAACGAGCAGGTTTTTCATTATATGTAATCACAGGATTGGTGCTTTGGTGCTCAAAATTGCCAAATTTGGTAATGCCAAAATAGTCCATGACCGCCTTAGCTTCCGCCTCACTCAGCCCACCGTTTAACAGTGCTGTTTGTGCCTCTTTGAAGCCAAAAACAAAGTATTTGCCCTCTTCCCCTTCACTGTCTGCATCACTGGCACTCAGATAAAGTCCCTCTTTTAAAAACCGCTCATCCATCGCTTCGATGGTTTTATCGACCACTTCATTGAACAATGGTTTTTGCGTCAATGTATACAATTTGGCATAGACTTCAATCAACTCAGCATTGGTATAAAGCATCTTTTCAAAATGAGGAATGACCCAAGCCTCATCCACACTGTAACGGTAAAATCCACCCTCTATTTGGTCGTTTATGCCGCCTTGAGCCATAGCGGTAAGCGCATCTTCGCTCATATACAAGGCTTCAAGATTTTTGGTTTGCGCGTAAATATCTAAAAGGGCATTCCAAGTGGAAGCATGGGGAAATTTTGGCGCACTTCCCACCCCTTTGGAAGCTTCATCATAACTGGCTTTGACATTGCTCACAAACGATTCTAAAACAGCCTCTTTTTCAATGTGGCTCTTCTGCTCAAAACTACGCTCATAATGCTTAATTGCAGCCTCAATGCTCTGCGCACTCTTTTGCACTTCCTCAAAATCATCGTCAAATTTACCTTTGATGAAACTCGTGAGTTCTCGAAATCCCATACGCCCCTGCGCACTTTGCGGTGGTAAGTATGTTCCAGCGAAAATGACTTGTTGCTGTGGTGTCATAATGATACTCAGCGGCCAACCACCACTTCGTTTGGTCAGCAGATAATGCACATCTTGGTAGTATTTATCGAGGTCTGGCATCTCTTCACGATCCACTTTGATGCTCACGTATGAGTCGTTGAGTAGTTTGGCACTGAGCTCATCCTCAAAGGTCTCACGCTCCATCACATGACACCAATGACAGGTGCTGTAGCCTATGGAGAGAAAAATCAGTTTGTTTTCCTCTTTGGCTTTTTGTAACGCTTTATCGCTCCATGCCATCCAGTTTACAGGGTTATGGGCGTGTTGAAGGAGGTAAGGAGAATCCTCGTGTATGAGTTCGTTGGTGTGCATCAAAAACCCCTCTCTTTTTAGGAGTTATTTTATCTCTTTTAAGTTAGCCGATGCTTTAAAATTTAGTGTACCATTCCTGCTTCAACTAAAAAAGGTGAATGCGTGTAGCTAATCTTCTTAATCTTATCATACTTCGCATAGGATAGATAGAGCATATCTTTTGCCCTCGTGGTTGCCACGTAAAAAAGGCGTCGCTCCTCTTCGAGACTTCCGCCTTTTTGCATCAGTTTTCGGTTAGGAAAGCGCCCATCCATAAGGTCGATGACGTACACTTCTTTAAACTCAAGCCCTTTGCTCGCATGAATGCTGAGCAAATTGACCCCCTCGCCCTCACTCATCTCATTGCTTCCTAAAGTCAATGCATTTAAAAAACGCTCACTTGAAGCGTAGGAGCTGGACAAATCTTTGAGCAAATGCCCTTTGCGAAAGATGCGAGAGCGAGCTTCGGCTTTTTGCTTCTCATCCACACTCCCATCTTTTTTAATGGAACGCTTGATGGATAATGTTTCGGCAATGGCACTAAACACTTCTGAACTAATCACATGATTTATCAAACTTTGTGGCGTTTTAATGCGTGTGGCGTGTTTCATAAATTTGTAAAACTGGTGCAAAAACTTTGCGCCATCCACACTTAGGCGAGGATGTTTTAAAATAGGATTGGATAAGAACTGCTCTTCAAACCCCAACTCGTAAAAACGACTCACACTACCCAAATCAAAAATATCGTCAAAAAGCCCTAATTGATGGTTTTTAGGACGCTTTTTAAAAATCTCCTCCACGCCCGCTTTGGGATGAAAAAATCCGTTGTAGATGTTTCCCTCTCCTAGTTTAAACAATCCATCAAAAAGCTCTTTGGAGAGTGAGCTTCCCACCCCTCTGGCATACTCAAAGGTATGAATAAACGCCATCATATCTTTAGGATTGACCACGACACCCACCAAATCAAGCATCGCTTTGACTTCCGCCGCATCAAAAAAGCTAATGCCCCCTTTTCGTTTACACGCAACACCTTGTTCTCGTAAGGTTGCTTCGATGCCATCAGCACTAGAGTTATTGCGAAAAATAACGGCAATGTCAGCGTGCGCATTGCGTGAATTTTTAATGAGAGAGGAGATAGAGTGGTACTGGGCAAACAGTTCATCGTAAATGAGCAGTTGTGGCGCTTCAAAGGCTCCATCTCGGGTCACTTCCAAACGCTTTTCATACAGTCTTGGATTTTTCTCAATGACACGGTTGGCTAGGGAGAGAATTTTATGGGATGAGCGGTAGTTTTTATTGAGGGTAAACACATTTGCCCCCTCATAACGCTTCGCAAACGAGCCGATAATATCAATATTGGCTCCATTAAACGCGTAAATACTCTGGTCATAATCGCCTACACAAAAAAGCGATTTGGAGCGAAACGCATCAATTAAAGAGCCTTGCAAGGTATTGGTATCTTGATACTCATCAATTAAGACCTCTTCAAAAAAAAGCTCATGCTCCTTCTTCAATGCCTCACGCATAAAAATGAGTAAATCATTAAAATCTACATAACCAAATTCTCTCTTTAGGGCTTGAAACTCTTCAAAAATATCTTCATAAATATCAAAAAAGACACCATGCTCGCTGTCATTTTCCTCTAGCCACTGTGTAAAACTCTGTGTAACGGTGCTGTTTTGATAGAGTGAAAACAAATCATACAAATACTGTGCACTGTAGGCCTTAACACCTGATTCAATGTGGTCAAATCGCCTCCGCTCCACAATACTTTTAAGAAGAATTTTTAAATCTTTAGGCTGTTTAAGGACAATGTTTGAGCCCATTTTTTTAAGCAAACGGTAGCTTACTGCATGAAAGGTGCCTGATTCTATTTGCGAAGTAATGGACTGAGGGAAAAAAGCGCTCACACGCTCTATCATCTCTGCGGCAGCTTTATTGGTAAAGGTTAAAAGCAAAATTTTTGAAGGAGCAACGCCATTTTTTAATAAATATGCTAGCCTTGCAACAATGGTCGAGGTTTTTCCTGTTCCAGCACTGGCAATAATAAGATTGTAACCTGATGGTGCCGTAGCAGCACTTTTTTGCTCAGTATTGAGACGAGTAAGGGGCATTGGATTCCTAGAGAAAATTTTTGAGGGGCAATTTTAGTTAAAAAGAGCCTAAAATAAGGTAAAAGTTTTTACAGATACCAGTGTCTTTCAACCAATTTTCCCTCTTTATGCTCGTCAATATAGACTTTTTTGGGTGCATCTTTACTCAACCATAAAAGATAATTCATTTGCGGTGTTAAAATCTGAATGCCTTTTTCCACAACACTATAATTACCTTTAGAGAGCTGTTCAAAAACACGTGAAAGTACATGATCTGTACGAGGCAAAGTGAGCTCTTTAAGATTAATATCATCATGCATAAATTGATAAATAAGCTTTTTTTGAAGAATAAGAGTTGAAAAGTAAGAAGCACTCTCACGATACTCTTTGGTACTAATTAAATTTTTACTAATTTGTCCTAAAGGATTAATCGCATCAATCTTGGCACATGCATCACCAATAGCCACTAAAATTTGTTCGTTTTTATCATTTCGCATATAAAATTCTGCACCTTCACTACACACTTTTTCATAACGTTTTGCTTGGTAATCCCTTAAAACCTCATTATACGAATATGCATTTGCAACATTCCAGATAAAGAGAACTAAAACTAAAACCTTCATCTTTGTCCTTTATAAAAATCTAACAAATCATGTAATTCTTCTGACTTAATATAACCTACAATACGTTCTAAAGAGCTTATAGCTTCCTCTTTTTCGCCTAAAGAAAATTTTGATTTTGCATAAATTAACCATGTTTGATCTAAATTAGGATTTAATTTATTAGCCTTTTTCGCCCATACAATTGCTTCCAAATATGACTTTCTCTCAAAATAGAAATGGGCCAAAGCATAAGCATTTTCATACGTAGCAGAGTGATTAAATGCTTCCAAAAAAGTATGTTCCACTTTTAAAAGTCTGTTAGCTTCTTGAATCTCTTTTTGAGGAAGCGTAGGTGTTGTTGTTGGCTTAAATTTTGGTTCTAAGAAAAGAATCGGCTCTTTAAAATCATCCACTTCTGGTATCACTTCTGCCTCAAAAGGAAGAGGAACGACATGCGTCTCATTTGTTTCAACAATGACCTCAACTAAAGAGGATTCTGGTGCCACAATGGCTATGGGCTTTAAAGGTTCTAGCGTCGAATAAACCCAAAAAAGAGCTATAAAACTAACCAAAATCAATCCACACACTTTCAAAAAGTGCTTTCTTTGCAAAGCTTTACAACGCCTCTGTAACTCTTCAAATCGATTATGCGTCACGAATTAATCCTATATCAAGTGCTGTCATAACCAACAAGCAATTGCTTAATGTAGTGTATTTTGTTAAATTATTTTTTTGTGCATAATCTAACAATTTAAAAAGGCTGTAAAAAAATTTCTTTACGGTACGAAAATTCCCTTTCGCATAACGAGCAATTTTCTTAGTATTGCGAGCAGAGAACATTAAAGCAATATCTCCTTGAGAATGCGCCATTAATTGAGCTTGAAGGTATCGATGAAGCTCTTGCTCATTTAATGTCCCATAAAAAATAGTCTCTTGAGAAAACTTTTTAAACGAAGAGTGATTGGCAACTTTTTTGATATCATCTTTATGCAATGCTAACACACATTGAAACGAATTTAAAGAGCAAAGCTTAGCGATTATCTGAAATTGTTTTTCACACAAAAGTTGTGCTTCATCCACAAAAACAATACACGTCTCATCGCTATAAAGTTCGCCTAATAACCCACAATGCACATCTTCATTTTCCGTTTCATCAAAGGGAAGTCCCTTTAAGGTATAAAGTTTTAAAAAGAGTTCTTGCCACTCAAAACAAGGATGCTCCATAAAAACAGAATGAGAAGAAAAAAGAGGAGAATGATGCAACATCGTTAGCATATGTGTCTTACCAACCCCAGGATCACCTAACACAAAAACAAGGGAGTTCTCTTTCGCATTGAGAATATCTGTTAATTTTTTACGTGCTACTTCAGCGCTAACACTATCAAAATAAAACGAAGTATCAATGCTATCTTTGAACAATGTTTTTGCTATTTCAAAATCTTTCATTCTTATACTTTTTTTAAAATTATCACTGATTGTAACATATTCTCTTCAATACACCCTGAAATCACACTCGCTGGTTAAAAATTAACAGCATTCTCGTCTGGTAATAAAGATCGTTTTGGAAGAGGCGGGGCGAGATTAAGAGGTTGAAACGATTGGGAGGAAGGTTGTTGTGTTGTAGGTGCTTGCTTTGGAGTCGTGTTCTTTTGTTGAAATAAGGCTTCTTTCTTAATCGCATCAATAATCTCTTGCGTTGTGGGATTGGTTTTTATACTCAACTCTTTAATATAAATTGCATCAATGATAAGCGCATGTGTTTTCTTCGCATATCCAATCAAGGTTGATTTTAAAAGCTCTTTTCCCTTAGACATGACCAAATCTTCAGCGTAATAACTTCCAATAACAATATTGAGCGCATCAATGACCTTATGCTCATTTTGACTCACATCACTTCCCTCAAACACCAAACCGACTTCGACTTCCACAGGTCTTTTATCGACCTTTGAAAAGACGTTGGCTTTAAAATGTTCCACAACCAACGTCTGTGCGAAAAGGTTTACATGTAAGAGTAAAAATGCGAAAACAATGTATCTCATGAGAGCCTTTTTATACCGATGTATCCAGCACATTTCCGCCAAGTTCTTTGACCCTTGCGTCAACTTTTTCCAGTGCTTTTTGCATCGTAGTATAACTAATTTCAGGCAATTTCCCACCCCACATCTGCTCCGCTTCTGCAAAACCTCTTAGCATCCCCTCCCGTCCTGCTTGCAGCTTTGCCAAATCATCACCCGCTCCACCAATGACAAAATTAGCGATGCGCTCACTCGTTTGAGCAATGCCAAAAAAGCCATCTTCTGAGACAAGCTCTGAGGCTTCACTTTGGCTCAATTCACTTAAAGGCTTTCC
>RZYK01000040.1 GCA_009930355.1 Campylobacterota bacterium
TGTTTGATTCAACCCTAAAAGCAAGAAAATACCCATAACCGCTAAGACAATGCCAAATCCCATGATTTTAATGGCATGAACATTGGCTTTAAAAATACCCAAATAAAGGGCTACAAGCACCAATACCACACCTAGGAGAATCATCACGGCGACCACAGGTAAGGCAAGAAAGTTGCTCAGGTATTTGTACGCTTCAATATGCACAACACCTGAGGCGTCATACGCAAATCCATCTTTGAGAAAAATCCACGCCAAAAAGCCCAAAAAGAAGGGCAAAAAGAGCAGGGTATTTTTCAAAAGCATCTTTTGAATCTTTACATGTAAAGAGGCGTGGTTGATGTTGCTGAGAAAATAAAGCCCTGCACTAAGACGTGCTAAAAAGAAAAGAGAGAACGCTAAAAGGTAGTTTTGCGGGATAAAGAGCGCTTCAAGACCTCGAAGATTTGTATCCCATTGCACAAAGAAATTTTCATCTAAATGAAATGAAGCTCCACTAAAAAGCGTACTTAGCGCAACACCGAGTAAAATAACACCCAATGAGCCGTTAATATACAAAAACATTTCATACGTTTTTTGACCCAAAAAATTGTTCTCTTTTTTGCGGTATTCGTAGCTTACGGCTTGAATAATAAAACAAAATAAAATAGCAAGCCATACCCAATAGGCTCCTCCAAAACTGGTCGCATAAAAAAGAGGAAATGCCGCAAAAAGCGCTCCACCAAAGAGAACAAGCGTGGTAAAGCCAAGCTCCCATTTGCGTCCTAAAGAGTTAATCAGCATACTTTTTTCCACCTCATTTTCAGGCAGGCTAAAAAGCAGTGTTTGTCCGCCTTGAATAAACATCAAAAAGACAAAAAGTCCTGCTAAAAGACTGACTATCATCCACCACAACTGTTGCAGTTGTAAAAAAGAGAGTAATTCAAACATCAGTGACCTCCCTCAAAGCCTTTGGAAATTTGCCTGAGCATAATTTTTATCTCCGCAATCAAAAGTACGGTAAATAAAATGGCAAAGAGTGTAAATGAGAGGGCAACATTGCCTCCACCTAAATGCGTTGCAGCGATGTGTGTTGGCATCAAATCTTGAATCGCCCATGGCTGTCTACCGACTTCTGCCACAATCCATCCTGCTTCTGCGGCAATGTAGCCTAAGGGAATGCTCCACAATGCGGCATAAAGCACTAAGGGATAGTTTTTAATATCACGTTTAAGTATAAAAAAGAGTACCAGCGCAAAGAGTGCAATAAACCACATACCCAAAGAGACCATAATGTGAAAGCTGTAAAAGGAAAGGGCAATGGGTGGGATAATTTGCTCAGGTTTTTCAAAATAGCCATAGCCAAAATCTTTCATATGCGTTTGTAGAATCGCTTCACTTTCGGTCATTTTAGCCGTATCCCCCATTTTTTTTGCCTCTCTAAAATCACTGAGTGCTTGCAGGGCAATTTTTCCGTTGGCGATGCGCTCACTAGCAGAGGGAATATTGTGTAAAGCATTACCATAGACCAAATCATCTAATCCAGCCACAAAAGCATTGACATCACGGTGTCCTAAGAGTGAGAGCATATAAGGAATTTCGATGTCACCTAAAAATTCAGGTTCATTATCGCCGAGTTTTTTGTTAGGATTTAAAATTCCAAAGGCAATGAGTCCCGCTCTGGATTCGCCTTTGTAGAGTCCTTCCATAGCAGCCAGTTTTGCGGGTTGGTGTTGGGTAACCTGATAGGCACTTTCATCGCCACTGAAGGCTAAGAAAAGTGAGGTGACAAGCCCAAAGGTTGCTCCCACCACCATACTGCGTTTGGCAAAAAGCAGCTCTTTCTTTTTGAGTAAAAACCATGCCGAAATGCCCACCACAAATAAAGCTCCAATGACATAGCCACTGGCGATGGTGTGTAAGAATTTGATAACTGCTACAGGAGAGAGGGCAACATCAAAGAAATTTTCCATTTCGTTGCGAGCTGTGGCGGGGTTGAAATGCATGCCTACAGGGTATTGCATCCAACCATTGGCGACTAAAATCCAAAAGGCAGAGAGGTTGGAGCCAATTGCCACTAACCACGTAGAGAGCAGATGGAATTTGGGGCTAACTTTATTCCAGCCAAAGAACATGACCGCAAAAAAGGTGGATTCCATAAAAAAGGCTAAAATCCCCTCAATGGCTAGAGGTGCGCCAAAAATATCACCGACAAACCACGAATAATTTGCCCAGTTGGTTCCAAATTCAAACTCCATAATAAGCCCTGTTGCGACACCAATTGCAAAATTGATCGCAAAAAGGCTCATCCAAAATTGGGTGATTTTTTTCCAATGCGCATCGCCAGTTTTGAGATAAAGTGTCTCCATAATGGCAATGATAAAACTAAGCCCTAATGTTAGGGGAACAAAGAGAAAATGGTAGATGGCAGTAAGCGCAAATTGGGCTCTGCTCCAATCAACCGAAGCGAGTTCACTCATGGTGTCTCCTTAATAAGATTGTCTAAGACGTAATTGCTTCGAGCAGCATCGTCTAAAAAGTGGGTATGAAGGGTCGTGCTAAAGAAGAAAAATTTAAACACGACCAACATAATCAGCAGTTTTAAAAAAACAATTTTCCACAAGGTTTTCCCCAGCTTAAGGTTTGCAAATCCCTCTTTATAGAGGATGAAAAACGTGCGGAAAAAATTCATTTTTATTCCTTAGTTCAGGCGTTTACAAGCGATTTTGCCCATGTTTCCATAAGCGCATGGAGCTCTTCTTTGGGTGCTTCTAAAAAGTCAATAATAAACTGATCTTTGGTTTCACACAAACCAATAGAGCGAGGTCGAACGGCTAAAATTTTAGAATTTGGAATGGCTGCACCAAAACAAAAAACAATATTTTTCGCATCTAAAATCTCAGGAGCAATCTCTCCATTCATATTTTTAGTATGCGCATAGTGGTCAAAAATAGCAATAAATTTTGCGATAGGATGTGCTTCAATTTTAGCGCATAAATCTTCCATAATAGCGCTCATACTCTCATATTTGCACTCATTTTTATCAATCGTAAGATTGAAAACAGGGTATTTATCCATTAAGATGGTTTTTTTCATTTTATTTCCTTTTATCATTAAAATTTATGTAAATTATAAATTATTTTAATTAACAAAAACAAAACAATTACCAGCTAATATCTAAAATTAAGAGTAATTTTATCCTTTATAAAGTGTTATTTAATGTTAAATTTTTAAAATTAAAGGCGCAATATCGGTCAGTACAATTACATTAAATGACTCTTCTTCACTATCAAAAGAGACATTAAATTTAGTAGGAATAAAGATTTTTTGGTTGAGATTATTGTGGTAGCAATACTTTAGGTCTAAAGATTTACCTGAATGAATCGTTAGAAAATGAAGCTCTCTTGAAATATTTTCAAATAAATCTTCAATATTCCAAACATGCAACATTTCAGGGATTGGTAATTTTTTATCATTAAAAAGCTCTTCTAAACTTCTATTAAAAAAGAGGACTTTTTCATGTTCATCGTAGGCAAAAATAGGTGAGGGAATTTCCTCAATCACTCGCTGAATGGTAAAAAGAGCCAGTCCATGAATTTTACGTTTTTCTCTTAACATATGGTACGTTTTAGTGTCTTTTTTTGCATTGATTTTGTGCAGTAAATCGCACAACATAAAATGCACTTTTTCTTCCTCTAAGGGTTTAAAAAAGTAGTGAGAGGCTTCTGTGTTAATCAGTGCTTTACGTTCTTTTTGTTGAGAAAAATCAACAAGCAATCCAATAAATATATCATGGATTTTTAAACGGAATTGATGGACTAAATAGCGCCAATCATACTGTTGTGTATCAGTATCAATCATCACCAAATCCATTTCATGTTCTTCAAAAAGTAGCAGACTTTCCTCTTGTGAATTTGTACAATAAACGTGAGAAAAGAGCGTTTCTAAAAGGGGAGGCAAGAAAGAAGAATCTTCACCAATAAACAGGACTGAACACGCACTGTCTTTTTGCTGAATTAAGGACGCACTATTGTCATAAATCATAATAAATTTTCCTAACACGATACATTACTTACACAACGATTATACTCTCTTTTCTACTTTTTCTATCGTATAATAGATAGACTTTTTTAAAGGAGTGAACAATGGATACAGAACTACAAAGTCTTCAAAAATTTTACACGGTGGTGATTGAGTTTTTAACAACCTATAGTTTTCAACTTTTGGGTGCTTTTTTAATTGTACTAATCGGTTGGTTTGCTTCCAAATACATTTATGCCCTTTTATTACGCCTTTTTGAACGTCATCATTTTGATATGACGCTTGCTAAATTTGTTGCAAATATTGCAAAAATAGTGGTTTTTGCAGCGATGATTGTCATTGCTCTTGGAAAAATTGGCATTTCAATTGCTCCTTTTGTAGCCGCCATTGGTGCGGTTTCTCTCACCGCTGGCTTGGCGCTTCAAGGCAGTGTTTCTAACTATGCAGCAGGTGTTTTACTCATTATCTCACGTCCGTTTAAAGTAGGCGATACGCTTTTGGTTGCTGGCGTGTATGGTGTGGTAGAAGAGATAAGACTCTCCTATACCACACTTTGTAATGAAGATGAAGAACTCATTACGATCCCCAACAAACAAATGATTGGTGATATTTTAGTGAACTCATTTGAATATAGGGTGGTTGAATCAAGCATTGGTGTCTCTTATGCGCAAGATCCCTCCGTTGCAATTGAGGTGATTTATGATGTATTGGTGGGTAATCCTAAGGTAAGCAACGTGCATATGCCCGTGGTAGGTATTGCAAAATTTGGCGATAGTGCCATAGAATTAGGGCTGCGTTATTGGGTGCCTACCAAACATTTTTTTAAAACACAGTATGAGATTAATTTAGCAATTTATTCTGCTTTACATGTAAAGAATATTAGTATTCCATTTCCACAGCGTGAAGTGCATATTGTAGAGCATTAAAGCAAATAATATTTATATTAAATTTTTGTTAATACAACTTCATTACAATGTGTATGACTTTACGAAAAAAGGATAGTGTGTGATTCCCAAAAAATATGAGTTTCTGGCATTTGCGTTTTTAATGTCACTTTTTATGACAACCCTAATGTCGTGTGTGATTACATTTATTAACGTAGGCTGGGGTGAACATTTTTTTACCCTATGGTTTAGTGCTTTTTGGCGAACCTATTTTATAGCGTTTCCTACTATTTTAGTGGTGGTACCTTTTGTACGTAAATTAGTGCACAAATTAGTGAGACCCCATTAATGTCCAAAAAATTCAATCAACCCCATAACAATTTCAAACGCAATTAAAAGAATAATAATCCACTCTAGCACTTCGCTGTGTTTATGGTTGAACAGATCAAGTGCTAGGGTTATATTTTCTTTAAGATGAGTAAGTTTATGCTCAACAATCTCAAAACGATCTTTAAGCTCTAGGCTTGAGGAGAGCATATTATAGAGTTTTTCTGCTTCTTCGTTATCCCATAAAATATTGGGTTTATCGAGTAAAAAAAGATCATTGACCATGCCATGTTGAATAAAAATAAGATTGCGTGCAAACTCTACCAAACGAGAGCGTTTAAAAAATGTATAGCTTTTGGTGACATCAAGCAGTGCTTGACTTTTCCCAAAGTACACATCCAAATCTTGTTCATACTTTTCAAGTCCCACACTTTGAGAAACCACTAAAGCACTAATAATAAAATAGATGGGCAAAGGCTCTTTGAGGACAATGTGCTCATTCGTAACTTTACATGTAACGTCCAAAGAAGGCTTGATGAGAATAGGATAGTCTTGAAACAAACAGTGTTGCTCAAAGGAAGCAGCATGGTCCACTCCCAATTTTATGAGCGTTTTTTCAATAGAGGCTTTATCCCAATTGATGAAACTGAGCACATTAAAATGCGTGTAAATGAGGTAGCGCTCACCCTCTTGTGTATAGAAAGTCTTTTCAATGCCTTTTTTAAAAACACACTCTAGGCGTATTTCAATCTCATGCTTTGCCAAAGGTTTTGGCAGAGAGATTGAGATGAGTGAAAATGATGTGTCCATGTTTTCTCCTTACATGTAAAAAAGAAAATTAACGATGAAAAAGTGCTTTGATATCTTCAAACATCATAAAAATAGCTGGAACTAAAATTAAAGAAATAATGGTTGAAAAAAGAATACCATAGCCCAATGAAATTGCCATAGGAATCATAAATTTTGCTTGAATAGAACTCTCATAAATCATAGGAGCGAGTCCGCCAAACGTGGTTGCCGTCGTAAGAAATATGGGTCTAAAACGCCTATTGGCTGCAAGAATGATAGCTTCAAAAGGTTTATGTCCCTCTTTGCGCAGACTGTTCGCATAATCAATGAGTACAAGGGTGTCATTGACCACCACGCCACAGAGTGCCACAACACCTAAAATACTCACCATACTCAGGCTATATCCTAGAAGCATATGCCCTAAAAAAGCACCCACAATTCCAAAAGGAATCGCAATCATAATAATCAAAGGTTGGGTGTAACTTGCAAAAGGAATGGCAAGCATAATGTAAAGCACGGCTAAAACTAAAAGAAAACTTGAAATTAAGCTTTGTCCACTCTCTTTTGTCTCTGCTTGACGCCCTTGATACGAAATCTTAAGTTCAGGATATTTTTGTTGTAATTGTGGAATAAACTCTTTATCCAAAGAGGCTGTGAGTTGTGGCGTGTTACGTTCAGGTTCTACGTTAGCGGTTACATTAATAATGCGTTTCCCTTCACGTCTTGAAATCTGAGTATAGGCATTTCCCTCAATACGTTTGGCAACATCTCCCAATCTTACAAAACCGCCATTAGGCGTTTTAATTTTAATCTCATCAATAAAGGCTTCACTGTTACGCTCATTCTCTATTTGACGCACCATAATTTTAACTTCATTGCGACCATGTTGTTCACGAATAGCTTCTCTTCCATAGGTGGTATAGCGTACTTGACGAGCGATTTCATAGGCTGTGAGACCAAGCTTTTGTCCTAGGGGTAAGAGTTCAAAATCAATTTGGCGTTTTCCAGTAGAGATACCATCATCAACATCTTTTGCGATAGAAAAGCTTTTAAGGACAGTGGCGAGTTCTTGAGCGGCCGCTTCTAGTTGTGTGGTATCTCGGTGGCTTAGCTCAATAGTCAGAGCTGCTTTTCCTCCCCCTGGCCCTCCAATGTCTTTTTTGAAAACCAAGGACTCTGCACCCGCAATTTTTCCTAAATTTTCTCGCCATTTATCATTAAATGCACTGGTCGATGTTTGGCGAATTTCTCCATCAAGGAGATAAAATGTCACTTGAATTTCGTTTTCATTAATCTTGCTTTTATAGCCTTGATTTAGACCTTCTTCTCCAAAATCTTCCATGGTTTTAAGCCCTGATGCAATAATTTTTTGATTTGCTTTTTCCATGACACTTTGAGGTGTGCCAATGGGCAAGGTTGCATACACCACAGCACGGTTTGATTCAATACGTGGCATCATTTCAAACCCTAGTCTGCCGCTTTTGGCATAGGCTAAAACGACGATTAAAATGAAAAAACCAGCAAGGATAGTTGGATAGCGATTGCGTAGACAAAAGAGTAAAAAAGGTTGATACACATTGTCGACGAAACGATTGAACGCTTGCGCTACTTTTTGTTGTTGCCTCTCAATGGCATGAAAAAACGTATGCTCCCTAACGCTCTCTTTAAACGCAAGGTGCGCAGGCAAAATTAAAATAGCTTCAATCCATGAAATGGTAAAAACGGTGGCAACAACAATGGCAACAGGGTAGAACATTTTTCCAAAAAAACCAGGAATAAACATTAGCGGTATAAATGCAACAATATTGGTTAAGATACTAAATGTAACAGGAATGGCAACGTCTTTTGTTCCTTGAATGGCCGCTTCCATATAGTTCATACCACGTTGTTTATATTCGTAAATGTTTTCTCCCACAATAATGGCATCATCCACCACAATACCTAGGGCTATAATGAAAGCAAACATGGAAATCATATTAATTGATACACCAAAGTATTCTAATAGAAGCAACGAACCTAAAAAGGAGGTAGGAATACCAAGCGATACCCAAAAAGCAAGTTTAAATTCTAAAAAAGCACCTAAAATAAGAAGCACTAAAAGTAGCCCAATGATGCCATTTTTAATTAACAATTCAAGTCTGGCATCATAAACCTCAGAACTATCATCATTAATTTGAAGTTGATAAGGGGCAGGGAGCTCTTTAGATATCTCTTCCATCGTCGCTTTGGTGGCACGTGAGACACTTTTGGGTGTTTCATCTCCCAGTCGATAGACTTCAATTTCAATCGCAGGCTTGTTGTTGTAGGTAAAAAAGATAGAGTCATCCACAAAGGTATCTTTAATTGTTGCAATTTCACCTAAACGGACGCTTGTGCCCAATGCGGTCGTGAGAATAGGTAGTGTCTCAAAATCAACCGCTTTAATTTTGCGTGTTTTAACACGAAGGAGTATGTCTCCTGCATTACTTTTAATATTCCCTCCTGAGAGTTCTACGGATTCTTTTGCAATGATGTCAGAAACGTTTTGCATAGAAAGTCCATAGCGTTCAAGGGCGAGTTTACTCAGTGCAATTTCAACTTCATAGGTGCGAGCACCCACAAGTTCAACTTGTGAAATACCAGGGTTTTGGAGCAATCGCTCTCGCACGACTTCTGCTAGTTCTCTAAGAACCAGTGGATCTCCTTCTCCCATAATAGCCAAAGAGACAACACGGCGTTTACGCGAACTCATCGAAATAACAGGTTTTTCAGCATCTTCTGGAAAGGTGGTAATGCTATCTACGGCTTGTTGAATATCTTGATAGGCTCTATCTTTATTACCTTTTTCATGGAGTTCTGCAACAATGGAAGCCACGCCTTCTTTTGCTGTAGCCGTAACCTCTTTAACCCCTTCAATGCTTCGAATCTCTTCTTCGATCGAAAGAATAATGCCTTGCTCCACCTCTTCAGGACTAGCCCCTGGGTAAGAAACGCTAATGGTAACCATATCGAGTTCAAATTCAGGGAAAACCTCTTTTTTAATAAACAGCGACATATACACGCCACCAATTAAAAAGATGAGCATTAAAATATTGGCAGTCACCTTATTTTTGACGAGCCATGCAATAATCGAATTGGGTTCTTTCTGCATTATTTCCCTTTTTTCTTAGACATTGAGAGTTCAAGGAGTTTCATCCCCGCAACGGGTGCGCTAAGGTAGGTGGAAATAATCTTATCATTGGCACTAATACCCTTTTGAATAAGCACTTCATGGGCATTTTTAAACAGCACTTCCACAGGTTTGATCTCTAGGGTATTATCTTCTCTCATAACCCATACCGTATTATTCGCCCGTAGTAAGGAAGCAGGCAGAGTAATAATGTTTTCATAAGTATTGGCATGAATTTGCGCTTCAAGGGTGTCGCCTAAGAGTAGCGCATAATTTTTCTTTTCTGTGCTTTTAAGCCCTAATGGGTCTTCAATACTGATCAGTAGTTTGGCTTGTTTGGTTGTGCTATCAAGTTCAGGTAAAAGTTTGATGATGTGTGCTTTTACATGTAAAGATTTTCCTTCTGCAAAAAGGGTGACTTTTATCTTTGAAAGTGTTTGGGTGTTGTCGATGTCAAAAAACTTTAAAGAGCCTAAGGGAAGGGTTGCACTCATCCAAAAGGTATCCGTAGAAACGAGTTCAACAAGACTGCTTTGTGCACTTACATAGGCTCCAAGTTCAGCAGATTTACTCACAATAACACCATCATAGGGTGCTTTAATGCTAGTTTCTTTAAGGTTGTTTTGTGCGCTAAGGTAAGAGGCTTCTAGTTGGGCAATGGAGGCTCTTACTTGCGCTAGTTGGGGTTCTCTTAGTATTAAAGAGCGACTCAAAGCTGTTGGCTTTTCTCCAGAGAGTTCTAACTCTTTTTTTGCACTCTCTTGCTGTCCCATTTCTATGGTTTCATTCGCCTTAGCAGAGAGGAGTTTTGCTTTAATTTCATCGACACTCGCTTGATAATCTATCGGGTCAATTTGTGCCAGTAGTTCGCCTTTCTTAACCCTGCTGCCTAAGATAAAATTAGGGTGTGTTTGAATAATCTTTCCCGAAACTTTACTACTGAGTGTTGTTTTTTGAGCTGCTTCTATGGTTCCTATGAGCGGTAAAATCACCTCTCTTGATGTGGGGCTTACACGCATAATTTCTACAATAGTGCCTGTTTGTGGGCGATTTTGTTTTTGTGCTTGCGGGGCAGAACTCAGAAGGTACTTGCTTGCACCTACGCCTATAATAATAATGACCAGTGAAGCGGTCAGATTAACAATGGTCTTTTTAGCGATCATAATTTCTCCATTCGTTGTTTACATCATATGTCATCATTCCCCCGGCTAAAGAACGGTGCAGAGCAATGCGGTATTTTAGTAATTCTAGGTGTTGTGAAAGGTGTGTTTGTTCTAATTCTTGTAAACTCTCTTGGGCATTAAGGACACTAAGATACCCTACCATGCCATAGCGGTATTTGGCTTGTTGTCGCTCTAGAATAACTTTAGCTAAGGCTAAACGTTCATCTAAATGATGAAGGTAGATTGTTTTTGTTTTCTCATTTTCCAATGCATCTTGTACCTCTTTAAAGGCTTCAAGAAGCGTTTGTTTGTAAGAGAGTGAAGACTCTTTAGAGATAAAAAGTGCTTTTTTTACCAAATCTTCTTTCGCTCCAGCATCAAAAAGGGTGCCACTGAGCGTTGCCGTTGCCGTTGCAATAATCGTATCTAAAAGGTTTGAAAAATGGGTTGCGGTTGCCACGGTAGTTAAAGAGAGATTGAGTGAGGGGTATTGATTTTTAATGGCTTCTGAGAGAGAATAATTGGAGGATTCAAGACTAAAAAAGGCTTGCCTGACATCAGGACGTGCTAAGAGTTTAGTTGCAGGAATGCCAACTTCTGGTTGAGGTGGAAGCGCAATCAGCTTTGCCTCTTTTGCTAAATCCAGCGGTTCAAGCGCTGAGCGACCAAGCAAGAGGTTAATGGCACGCTTTTGTGTTTCAATATCCCCTTGAAGTGTAATTTTTTGTGCTTCTAAATTTTTAATGTATTGTTCTTGTTGCCAGACATCGGTGATGGAATTGGTGCCATTTTGAAAACTGAGCTGGGTGAGGGTTAAAATAGTCGTAGCAACTTTGAACTGTTCTTCAAGAAGGGCTAAGCTCTCTTGCTTGTATCCTAAGGTATACCATGCGTTAGCAAGTTCTGCCACAAGGCTAATTCCTTTTACATGTAAGGATTCTTGTGTTGAGAGAAAAGTGGCATTTTGGGCTTGAATAGCATCGCTTCTTTTCCCGAATAAATCTACTTCATACGAAGCGCTTAGTGTAGCAGTATAACTCTCTTTTTTAGATTCAGCCCCTTTGAGTTCATCTTGATGGCCTTTTGCACCTGAGAGTGAGGCGTTAGGAAGGTTGCTTGCTTTTTTATTTTCAAGGGTTGCATAGGCTTGAAGAACACGTTGTTGTGCCATTTGTAGGCTTAAATTATCTTTGATGATAGTGTTGACAAGGGTATTGAAAGATGCATCGTTTAACTCTTGCCACCACGGATCTATATGTATTTCAGAGGGTTTTGGTGTGGGCAGAGGTGGTGGGCTGGGTGCAATGCAGCCTTGTATCAGTAGGGCAAAGCTACAACAGGCTAAGAGTTTAGCAGGTAGATTCATACAATCTCCAAAACATAAAATGATGTTTATTATACACCACCCTTTATTAACAAAGTGTAACGCTATTTTGGTTATAATTTTTTAAAAACGAGGATAAAGAATGAAATTACTTTTAATTGGTGCGGGTAACATGGGTGGCGCAATGCTTCAGGGTTTACATGTAAAAGATATGACTGTCGTTGAAGCTCATGCTTCAAGGGCACAAGAGCTTCAAACGCTTTATCCTAGCATTAAAGTGGTACATGAAATTCCTTCTTTAGATGGATACATTGTTATCTTAGCGATTAAACCACAATCGTTTGCAACACTTCAGACTAAAGGTATCGCAGAGGGTGTTATTTCTATTATGGCGGGTGTTAGTTTGGAAAGACTTCGTGCGGGTATTATGGCAAAACATTATATTCGCTCTATGCCTAATATGGCAGCGCTTGTACGTAAATCGGCCACCTCTTTATGTGGTGATGTTGCATTAAAAGAGGAGGCTACAGAAGTCTTAGGCTCCATAGGATATTGTTTTTGGTTGGAGAGTGAAAAAGAGTTGGACATTGCCACGGGATTAGCAGGTTCTGCTCCTGCGTGGATTGCCTTAGTTGCAGAAGCTTTGAGTGATGGTGCTGTGAATTTGGGCATGAAGCGAGAGTTGACGTATGCGTATGTCGCAGCGCTTTTTGAAGGCGTTGGTGAGGTGCTGAAAAATGAACATCCAGCACTCTTAAAAGATAAAGTCATGTCTCCGGCTGGAACAACGGCTGCGGGTTATGCAAAATTAGAAGAGGGTAAAGTGCGAGATAGTTTTATTAAAGCGATGGAAGCCTCGTATGAGAGAGCGAAAGGGTTTTCAAAGTAGCAAGAATCAAGTGCTTGTCTAGATGCAAGCACTTTTCTTTACATGTAAAGATATTAAGCGTTTTGTGCTTTCTTCTTTTTTGGTGTCTTTTTGCTCTTCTTTTGTTTTTGTGTTACGATTTTTTTGACAGGTTTTTCGGTAGATTGTTTCACAGCTGACTTTGTGATTTGAGGCAAAACATCTTCAAAAATGGTTCGAATATCTTTCCAGCGTTGTTCAGAATTAAGCATCACGACCAAAATATCTTTGTTGCCATTTTTCGCACGAGCAATCAGACAAGGACCAGCTTTTCTTGTGTAACCTGTCTTGATACCTACGGCATATTTATAGTTATTAAGTAGTTTGTTGTGGGTGTATGCAGCATAGGCACGTTTTGTGTTAGTTGATTTAAAATCATGGCGTTTGAGCTTTGCCATTTCATTAAATTGGCTATTTCTAATGGCATATTCACTCATTTTTAAAAGGTCTAATGCCGTAGAGTAG
>RZYK01000254.1 GCA_009930355.1 Campylobacterota bacterium
CATGCAAGCTATGAAAAACGTTTACATGTAAAGCTTCGTGAACTCAAAAATCAAAAAAAAGCAGGGCTGGAGCGAAAGAGTGAAAAGCTCACAGAGGCGATGAATGCCCTAGAAAATGAGGAAGAACTTTTAGCCAAAAGCGAGCAAGCACACAAAGAGGCGACGCTGGTGTTAGCGCATTTGTATAGCATTAAAAATTATCAAGAGCGTGTGGAGCTTTATGATTTTGATGGAGAGCTTGTGAGCATTGCGTTACCTCTGGCGCATTCGCCTCAACACGCCGCTAATCTGCTCTATAAGAAGTCTAAAAAATTGCGTCAAAAAGCCTTTTCGATTCACAGACAGCGGGAAAATCTAGAAGAGAAACGCCTCTTTTTGGAGCGGATGATGGGGGTGATTGAAGGGGCAAGGGATTTGGAAGAGATACACATCTTAACGCCCAAAGTTACCAAGCAGAAGCAAAAGGGTGAAGATAACAATTATGAGACCTTTTGGCTGGAGGGGTACCGCATTTTACTGGGTAAAAACGAGAAGGGAAATATCGCGCTTTTGCAAGAGGCAAAAAAGAGCGACATTTGGTTACATGTAAAAGATATGCCCTCAGCGCATGTGATTATTTGTACCGAAAAACAGAGCGTGCCTGAGCCTATTTTGATTTTTGCGGCGAAGTTGTGCGTGGATTTTAGCCTTTCTCAAAAAGGTGGCTATTTGGTCGATTATACCCAACGTAAAAATGTGAAGCCCTTTGATGGAGCGAATGTTGCTTATGAGACGTATCAGACGCTTAAAATTTACAAGGAATGAGCTTTATCTCTAGCTTTAGTGCATAGCGCAGCGTAGCTTTTTAGGCTTTGCCTAGAAAGCGTGTAAAAATGTGCGAGAGTGAATGTTGCTTATGAGACGTATCAGACGCTCAAAATCTACAAAGAATAAGTCTTACATGTAAAAGGAGGAGAGTATGGCAGTAGGTCCTATTGGTAGTGTGGTGTATGCGAATCAAATGATGCCAGCACAATCAGCAAAGCAGATGGATTATCAAAACAGTGTGCAGATGCAAAATGCGCTAGCCGCTGCCATGCAATCTGAAAAAGAAGATGAGGTGCAAGAGGTACGACCACCCGAGGAGAGTTATAAAATAGACCCTGAAAATGAGCACGAACGTCATAAACACGATGAAGAAGAGCGTGAGGCGTCTCATGAAAACAAAAAAGAGGATGAGATTCAAGAAGAGGGTGAAGAGGTGGTTATTGTACAAAAGGGGCACTTGGATATTAAAGCTTAACCTCACCTTTGGTTTGCTATCATTGTCTCTTACTTAAAATACCATCATAAAAGAGTTCCTTATGAATTTTAAAACACTCTATGAATCCAATAAGCAACGTGTTCTTACCGGTCTTGTCATGTTGGGTTTTGCGTCATTGCTTGCTTTTTTAGATAACCTTATTTTGACATGGCTGGTTTTAGGAGTTGTCTATTTGTTCGCTTTTCATGAAGCGATGAATCTTTTTGATGTACGAGATGTTAAGCTTTATGTGTACGCAATTTTATTGTGGTTAGTGGCGTATGTTTATCCTAATCCTGATGATTTAATCTATCTTGCGTTAATTGTAATGTTAGCCATTATGTCTTATACCAAAAACGTAGACTATAAGCTGCTGGCACCCTTCTTTTATCCTTCGATTTCCATGCTCTTTTTATACGCACTTTACCATGATTTCGGGATGTCTGTATTGGTGTGGTTAGTGTTGGTTGTTGCCCTCACCGATACGGGTGCATATTTTGTGGGAAAGAGTTTTGGTAAAACCTCTTTTTCCCCTTCTTCTCCTAATAAAACGCTTGAAGGTGTTGTTGGAGGCATTGTAATAGGAAGTGCTGTGGGTGCTGTGTATGGTACTTTTTTTATTCCTTTATGGCTCTCTGCTTTGATTGCGTTTGTAAGTTCAGTGGCTTCAGTCTTTGGTGATTTGTTTGAGAGTTATTTGAAACGTGAGGCAGGGGTGAAAGACAGTGGTTCACTCTTCCCAGGTCATGGCGGTATGCTGGATAGACTTGATGGTTATTTGTTTGGCGGTGTTGTGATGGTGATTTTACTTCGAGGATTGGCGTAAGTGATTGTTTTAGGCTCAACAGGCTCTATTGGTGTGAATGCACTGATTATTGCTAAACGCTTTGGTATGGAAATTGAGGCATTGGTTGCGGGTAAAAACATAGCCCTTTTAAATGAGCAAAGCAAAGAGTATCATCCCAAATATGTTGCTATTGCTGACGAAAAAGATCGCCATTTGGTGAAACACAGTGAAGTATTTGTTGGTAAAGAGGGGATTTTAGAGCTTTTACAAAAGACACAAAGTTTTTTGGTGGTCAATGCGCTTGTGGGTTTTGTGGGGCTTGCGCCTAGCATTGAAGCGTTACGATTAGGGAAACGTCTTGCCTTAGCCAACAAAGAGTCGTTAGTCGTTGCTGGACATCTTTTAGATACTTCTCGTATTACCCCAATTGACAGTGAACACTTTGGGTTATGGTATCTATTGGGGAACCGTCCTGTTTCAGCGATGACTATTACCGCAAGCGGTGGTGCTTTTAGAGACACGCCTTTAGCAGAGCTTCCTCGTATGTCATTTCAAGATGCGCTCAAACATCCTAATTGGAGCATGGGTGCTAAAATAACCATTGATAGTGCAACCATGACCAATAAACTTTTTGAACTTTTAGAAGCGAGGTGGCTTTTTGGGTGTGAAAAGTTGGATGCGATTATT
>RZYK01000255.1 GCA_009930355.1 Campylobacterota bacterium
TTTTTTTCATTTATTTTTTCCTACTTGCTGTATAAACGAGTGTATATTTGTAGCGCTTATTGTGCCTTCTTTCATCTGATAAACAAATGAATCACCCAACGTACGACTCTGCTTTTGCGTAAAAACAAAAGGCTTATCGCTCTTTAAATTTTCCGTTTTAAGGTTGTAAAAAATATCTTCGCCATCCAAGGAGACACCATCATCTCTAAAATAGTGAGAATTGGTTTTAAAATGCAAGATATTATCTTTTAAAATACCCTCATCAGAATCTAAAACTCCACGCAAACCTTCTTTGGTTTTATGCCCTGCATGAATGACATAAAGTTTATCAAAATCGCGATAACGTGCCACACGCTCAGAGCGAACGATACTCTCCACACTACCCTCTTTTATCTGATAATTTTGTGCATGAAAAAGTTCAATTTCAGGAATCAAATCACCTTCTTTATCTACCGTATGAATAACATAAGGCTCTTTAAAAATCAAAAAGAACATCATACCAATAAAAAGAAGCGATGTGTATATTAAAATTCTTATAGCCAAAGGTTTACAAATGCCTCACTCATATTTTCTTTTTCAACCACATTATCAATCATTTCTCGTACAGCTGCATTGCCACCCTCTTTGCTTAAAATGACATCTACCTCTTTTTGAACCAAAAGCACAGCATCTTTAGGACAAAAGGAGAGTCCCACACAACGCAGCAACGCCAAATCGTTTAAATCATCTCCAATAGCCGCAACATTTTCAAATTTCAAGCCTTCCTTAAGAAGGATTTCCTCCAAAACTGCTTTTTTATTTTTTACATCTTGATACAAATAATTAATACCCAACTCTTTTGCACGACGCTCTACAACACGAGAGTGTCGCCCTGTAATAATGGCGCTTTTTTTACCTAATTTCATCCATGAAACAATGCCAAAACCATCTTTAACATGAAAGGTTTTAAACTCTTCATGATCGCTATTGCCATAGCTAATGCCCCCATTGGTTAAACAACCATCAACATCAAAAACCAATAATTCTATCACAAAATACCTTTTGTACTTGGGATACCCGCACGCTCATTTTTAACTAAAGCACGTCTTAATGCCACAGCGAATGCTTTAAATGTTGCTTCCAACAGGTGATGTTTATTTTTACCCCTCTTTGCAACGAGATGCACACTCAATCCTGCATTGCTCACTAAAGCTCTAAAAAACTCTTCAGCAAGTTCAACATCAAATTCACCTACTTTACCTTCCATGTTCACATCATAAACCAAATAAGCACGGTTACTCAAATCTAAAGCACACTCAACAGCAGCTTCATCCATAACGACTACTGCATTGCCATAGCGCTCTACCTGCTCAATGGGATAAATTTCTGCACGTAATGCTTGTCCTAAAACAATGCCTACATCTTCAACACTGTGGTGAAAATCAATGTGCGTATCACCTTTACATGTAAGATTTAAATCAATTAAAGCGTGTTTACTTAAAGCTTCTAACATATGGTCAAAAAAACCGATCCCCGTATGAATCTCCGCTTTCCCTGTTCCTTTTATATCCACTGTGACATTAATATCTGTCTCTTTTGTGACTCTTTGTACTGTTTGCATATCATCATTCCCTTACGATAAATGAGCCTTTAAAGATCCCTTTTGCTATAAAATCAGAGGCTTCTGCTTCACTACCAAACCCTTTGAGCCACACACGATAAATTGGCTCATTTTCAAATATTCCCTCTTTAACAATTGCATTGTATCGATTATTCACATTTGAATTACTTTGAGCAAAACGTGTGGCACCATTTTTATTTCTAAAGGCACCAATTTGAATCAAATAATCTGTTTCAACAACACTCTCTTTTGGTGCACCAGCAGGAGCGACTACCCCTGCAAAGCCAATGACTTCTAAACCAACAGGGCCTGTGCCATTCGCAACCAATTCAAGACGTGTTGCGGCGGTGTAAGAAAGATCAATAATCCGTGTTCCCACAAAAGGACCTCTGTCATTGACTCGAACCACAAGACTTTTATTATTTTTTAAATTGGTTACTTTAAGCATTGTATTCATGGGAAGTGTTTTGTGCGCAGCAGTCATTTCATACATATTGTAAATTTCGCCATTGGAAGTTTTTTTGCCATGAAAATCCTTTCCATACCAACTAGCAATACCACTAAAATAATCCCCAACACTGACCATCGTTGGCGTGTATGTTTTACCATCAATAGTGTAAGGTCTCATCGTTGCTCGATGCATATTGGGTGTATTAATAATTTTTCCTGAACCTGAAGAACCTCCCCCCGAAGAATAAGAAGGGACGTAAGACGACTTAGAAGAACATCCCGTTAAACTCAAAAAAACGATAAAGATAAAACTATATGCACTAATTCTTTGGAATGACAAGACGTTCTCCCACTTTTACGAGTGTATTTCGTTTTTTATTAGCTTTCACTAATGTGGTAACAGACATATCATACTTTTTTGCAACAGTTTGCAAGGTGTCACCCGTTTGAATCACATAAAATTTTTCACGAGTTGGAAGAGGAGAAGAAGGCATAGGCGCTTTTCCAAAAGGGACAATCAATGACATTTTTGGCTTTAGTGCTGCACTTTTTAGATTATTAAGATCCATCAAAGCTTTGGCACTCATCCCATAATGTTGTGCAATTTTATGTAAAGCATCCCCTTTTTTAATCGTATAGACAGCATATTTTTCTGGTTCTTTTGAAGTATCAAAATTTTGATTAAATGCAATTTGACGATCT
>RZYK01000256.1 GCA_009930355.1 Campylobacterota bacterium
AAGAATTGATTTTCTTTAAAATAGGATATAATAACTCCAATTTAACTACAAGGAGTTTATTATGAAATGTAATGTTGGAAAAACAGACAAAATGATTCGCATGATTGCAGGTATTTTAATTGCCCTTATAGGAGTGATCTATAACAGTTGGTTTGGACTGATTGGGGTTATTCTTTTGGCGACTGCCATTATTCGTTTTTGCCCAGCTTATCTTCCTTTTAATATAGACACCTCTAAAAATGATGATTCTAAAGGATGCGGAAGTGGAGGATGTGGTTGCGGACGATAAGTATCCAGACAAAGTGAGGAGGAAGTTTTTCTTCTCACAACCCCTCTTTTCTTCGCTTAAACCATTTTTTGATAAAATATCCCAATTTATTACATAAGGTGTACAGTTATGGGTCAAACAATCACAGAAAAAATTTTTAGTGACCATGTTGGTCATCCTGTTTTTGCAGGCGAAATTGTCAAAAGTAAAATTGATATGGTTATTGGTAACGATATTACTACACCGATTTCAATTAAAGCGTTTGAGCAGAGTGGCGCTACCAAACTTGCCAATCCCGATGGCTTTAGTATCGTCATGGATCACTACATCCCCGCCAAAGATATTGCCAGTGCCAATCAAGCAAAGATTAGCCGTGAATTTGCTTATAAACATGACCTTAAACACTATTTTGATGAAAAAGATATGGGCATTGAACACGCTTTACTCCCTGAAAAAGGCTTGGTTGTTTCAGGCGATGTGATTATTGGTGCTGATTCTCACACCTGTACGCATGGAGCACTTGGTGCATTTGCAACGGGTATGGGCTCCACCGACTTAGCGTTTGCAATGATTACAGGTGAGAACTGGTTTAAAGTGCCTGAGTCTATCAAAGTAGTTTTTAGTGGCAAACCCAAACAACATGTTTACGGTAAAGATTTAATTCTTGAAGTCATCCGTATTTTAGGGGTGGATGGAGCTTTGTACCGCACCTTAGAATTTACAGGAGATACCATCGCACACCTCAGCATGGATGATCGTTTTTCACTCTGTAACATGGCAATTGAAGCGGGGGCTAAAAGCGGTATTGTCGCTGTTGATGAGATCACTAAAGCCTTTTTAAGTGACAAAAACCTTGCACGAGAACCTAAATTTTTCTACTCTGATGCTGATGCTTCGTATGTGCAAGTACTTCACATTGATGTCGCCAATCTTGACCCTGTCATTGCCTATCCCTTCTTGCCATCGAATGGAAAATCTATTAACCAAGCCGTTCAAGATGATTTGGCGATTGACCAAGTCTTTATCGGCAGTTGTACCAATGGTCGTTTGGAAGATTTACGTATCGCAGCAAGTATTCTTAAAGGTAGAAAAGTGGCACGTAAAACCCGTTTGATCATCACGCCAGCGACACAAAAAATCTCCTTACAAGCACAAAAAGAGGGCTTAGTTGAAATTTTTGTGGAAGCAGGGGCTGTCTTTAGTAACCCAACCTGTGGTGCGTGCTTAGGTGGCTATATGGGTATTTTAGGGAAAGGTGAACGCTGTGTAGCGACCACCAACCGTAACTTTGTCGGTCGCATGGGAGATCGCACCAGTGAAATTTACCTTGCCAATTCAGCCGTAGCCGCCGCCAGTGCGGTAATGGGTAAAATCACCGATCCAAGAACACTGTAATGACGTTTATCCCGCTCCCTTTAGTCATTGTTGCTGGCGGGAAAAGTTCACGTATGGGAAGCGATAAAGCTTTGCTTCCCTTTGGTGGGTTTAAAACGCTCACTGAATACCAACTAGCAAGGCTTCAACCCTTTTTTGAAAGTTTACATGTAAGCACCAAAAAGCGTGAGAAGTTTGATTTTGATGCCTCTTTTATTGAAGACAATACGACCTACCAAGAGCATTCGCCACTTGTGGCTCTGCTCTCTATTTTGGAATATTTCAAAACACCCGTATGCATTCTAAGCGTCGATACACCCTTTGTTACCCCTGAAATTTTTGAGACACTCTACCAAAAGATGCGTGAAGATGATGATGCTATCATCGCAACGTCACCTTGTTCATCCCATCAGTTGTGTGCCATCTATAAACCTTCTATTTTAGATAACATTCGCATCCTGCTGGCAAACAATGAACATAAAATTCGTCTACTCTTAAACCAGAGCCATACGCAATACACTCCGTTTGAGAAGGATGAACCTTTTTTAAACGTGAATCATCCTGCAGAATATGAAGAAGCTAAGGAGCGCCTATGATTGAAAATGTAAACCACTTTCCCTCGCGAGATATGTTTGAAGCACGAATCCTTACATGTAAAAGTCCAAAACTCTTTCTCATCGACATTAAGCAGTTTCAATCTATCGTACTAGGCTATGGTGACGAGGGTGGATGCCATGTTCTTTCTTCATTTTTCACAACCCTTTCTTCCTTTGCAGCCGCTCATGAAATGGAGGTTTTTCATCTTTGCGATGATACATTTATTCTGCTCATCGACATCCCTTTTGAACTCACAAAAATGGAAAACCTCATTGGTGCTTTAAGCAGTGCCATGGAAAACTTATCCACGACGTATGCTCATCAAACGATTACATACACTGTTCACATTGGCATTAGTTTTGACCATTTTGATGCACTTGAAAAAGCACAAAAAGCGCTATTGGTCGCCAAAGCTGAAAATCAACTCTTTGTTACCTACTCAGAATTTGCCAATGTCTTAATGAATGAAAATGAAGAAGCTATTGAGACAATGATGAAAACAGCGATTGA
>RZYK01000257.1 GCA_009930355.1 Campylobacterota bacterium
TGTTTATCCTTTTTTATCAAAAATTATTCCTACGATTTCTCTCATCTTAGCAGAAAGATCCATCGCTTCTTCCGTTGGAATTTTACGAATGGTTTTACCTGTGCTTTTTTCCATGACATTAACGTACATCATGCTAATTTCATCATTGAATCCAAAAGCAATATTGGTTTCCAGCTTATCCATCTGTTGATTCAGTTCACTAATGGTTTGTGTTAAAACATCACCACTTTGTTTGGACTGTTCTTGATTGGTTTTACTGACCTCACTTGTCTGTTCTATTTCCCTAATTGGAGCTGTATCAGCCATCTTCGGAGTGATTGCTGTTCCAACTTGTTTGCTGGTTGCGCTAAATACATCCATCACTAGCCTCCATTGAGATTCTCTAACTTTTCTTGTAAACTACATCGACACATCTTTTGTTTTATTTAATGGCATACGTACAAAACTCACAAAGCCACGTTAAGAGCGTTTAATTTCTTAAGTAGCTCTGTGTTATATTTCCGTCTCTACTCCATTAAGAAAGGTCTGCATGAAAGTGGCATTAGTCTGTCAATCCTTACTTTTAAATCGTGCATTAAAAAGTTTTTTGGGTGATTTGGTTGTCCCTTATAAGCAGTGCGATTTTGTTATTAGTGATAAAAAAATTGAATTGGATAAACCTATTTTTTATATTGCCAGTCATGAGGGAAATCTGCTGATACCTTTTTCAAAATCGACCTTACTTCTTGCATTAGAGAAGTTTTTTCAAGAACTGTTAATGAGACAAAGTAGCGTAGACGACATGGTGCCTCAACCCAATAACACACATCTTTTAGAAGAAAAAATTACGGCATTGACAGATAAATTTAGAGCAGAACTTATTCAAACGATTCGAGGTTTTTATGGAAACTAAATCACTTTTTACGACCATTTCTGCGGGTAAATATAAGCATAAAAAAATTGAACTTCCTTCTTTGGAGAGCACACGTAGTACCAAAGCTATTTTAAAAGGCTCACTGTTTGATACGCTTCAATATGACATTGTCGATGAAGTTTTTGTTGAAGTGTTTGGTGGCAGTGGTTCTATGGGACTTGAAGCGCTCAGTCGTGGGGCAAAACATGCCTATTTTATAGAAAAAGACAAGGCAGCTTTTTCTATTCTTAAACGTAATTGTGAAAGCATTGACAAAGCTCATACGACAGCCATGCAAGGAGATAGTTTCATACTCTTTCCTACATTGCTTAATACCTTTACATGTAAAGCCTATTTTTATTTTGATCCTCCTTTTTCGATTCGTGATGGAATGGAAAATGTCTATGAAAAAGTCTTATCATTGATTGCTATGATTCCTCAGGAAAAAGTGCATTTAATTGCGATTGAGCATATGACTACGCTGGCGTTACCAGAAACCATTGGTTCTTTTAGCCGTCACAAAACAAAGAAATTTGGCAAAAGCTCACTTTCGTATTACATGTAAAGAATTGGAACATTAATTGCTTTTATGTTGGCAGTAACGCCGATTATAAAGGGAATAAATGAAACTGATAAAACTCTCCTTCATTTGGATTGTAGCACTAAGTAGCCTTTACGCACAACGTTTGGGTGATATTGCTAATGTCATTGGCGTCAGAGACAATCAACTCATTGGTTATGGTTTGGTTGTCGGACTTAATGGTACAGGCGATGGCTCATCTTCTGAATTTACGCTTCGTTCACTTTCGAATTTATTGCAAACCGTGAATGTGAAAATTGATCCTGATGATATTAAATCAAAAAACATTGCAGCCGTTGTGGTCACAGGAAAATTACCCGCATTTGCAAGGCAAGGTGATAAGCTTGATGTTACGGTTTCTTCCATTGGTGATGCAAAATCGCTTCAAGGTGGAACATTGCTTCTTACACCCCTAAAAGGTGTTGATGGGAAAATTTATTCGTTAGCACAAGGCTCTCTCACCATTGGTGGCATGAATGGTAAAGAAAAAGGGCAACTCAATCATCCAGCAGCGGCTAATATTTTTAGTGGAGCGGTGGTTGAACGTGAACTTGAATACGATTTACATGAGCAAGAGTTTGTGAATCTCTCTTTAAAAGAAGCCAATTTTAATACGGCCGTTTCGGTTCAAAATGAACTTAATAAAGCCTTTGGTAAAAAAGTAGCAGTTGCTACTGATTCACGTACCATCCGTATGATGAAACCCTCTCATCTTTCAACCGTAGAATTTTTAGCACAAACCTTAGATATGGATGTTTACTATGAGCGAGAAGAAAAAATCGTGATTGATGAGCGAACAGGAACAATTGTCTCAGGTATCAATATTAGAGTAGCTCCTGTGGTTGTGACGCACGGTGATATTACCATTAAAATTGAGCCAAGCGAAATCATACCTGATGAAAAAAGTGTGGATATTGGTGATAACGTTCAAATTGTTGGAAGTGAAAGTCGCATTAAAATGCAAAGAGAGAGTATGACTGTTGCCAATATTGCACGAGCGCTCAGTAAATTAGGAGCACGTCCTAAAGATATTATCTCTATCTTACAAAACATTAAACGCTCAGGCGCTATTACGGCACCGTTGGAGGTCATTTAATGCAAGTTGATAACAGTGTGGCATTAATGAATGCAAATTATAGCGCTCCATTTTCACAAACGAAATCGCAGGCAAGTGATGCCTTATTAAAAGAGCAAACGGATAAATTTGAAGCTTTTTTTCTGAAGCAAGTGCTTGATATTGCCATGAACAGTGAAGAGGAAAATGGG
>RZYK01000258.1 GCA_009930355.1 Campylobacterota bacterium
ACTTTAAAACAGAGCTCTTTTTTAAAACTATCGGTGGTCATAATGGCTGAGGCTGTCGCATGAGAATCTTTAGCGTTAAAATCAAAAAGCTCAAAAGCGGTTGAGAGTTTTTCAACATTCAAACGGTATCCAATGACTCCTGTTGAGCTCATAATAGGGTTGTGCAGTGTTGGAAACTTTTCTTTGAGTTTGGCAAAAAGGGTATCAATATCTTCAATCCCTTTTGCTCCCGTCATCGCATTGGCATTTTTAGCGTTCATTAAAATAAAATTGGTTTGAAATCCTTTGGGATAACGTAAAAAGTGTTTAATGGGTGCTGCTTGAAAAACATTGCTGGTAAATACAGCGGAAACATCGCATGGCTCGTTTGAGCGAATAAATGCCACATCATTTTTTCCATTGGGTTTAAAGCCAGCGCAAACACCTTGATGAAAAAAACCAGTAACATTATCTAAACCATTTTGAAGCGGTAAAAGTGTGAACATGGAATAAATCCTTTAGGATTTTAGTGTGAAAGTTAAGCAGTGAAACAAAAGTATAAAGCGTAAAATTTCCCCGAGAAGGAGAAATTTTAGCCGTTTTTCTTCATGGTACGAAGTGTCGAAGCAGCAATTCTAATTTTCTTAGTCGTTCCATCTTCAAGTGTCACACGGACAGTTCTTAAGTTTGGAAGGAATCTTCTTTTAGTTTTGTTGTTCGCATGGCTTACATTGTTGCCAACCATAGGGCCTTTTCCAGTAAGAGCACATTTTCTTGCCATATCGATATCCTTAAAATTTTTCGTGAATTGTACATGAAAGAAGCAAAAGAAACGCTTAATTCAATGGAGCCTGTGATTATAGCGAAAAGAATATAAATTTTGATACAATTTTGTTAAAAATTTGAATAAGGTTAGCAATGTTAGTAGCACCAAGTATCCTTTCGTGTGATTTTGGAAGGATTAATGAAGAGATAACCGCTATTTGTGAGGCGGGATGTGATTTGGTTCATGTAGATGTTATGGATGGGCATTTTGTTCCTAATTTAACGATTGGACCCGTGGTGGTGAGTGCTGTTGCAAAGGCAGCCACCAAACCTTTAGATATCCATTTAATGGTTGAGAACAATACCTTTTTTGTTGATTTATTTGCCCCATTAAAACCAAAATACCTCTCTTTTCATGTCGAAGAAGAGAAACATCCCCATCGTTTGATTCAAAAAATTCGTGATTACGGTATCTCTCCTGCGATAGTTTTAAACCCTCACACCCCACCTTCAAGCATTGACTATCTCTTAGAAGATTTAGATATGGTACTTTTAATGAGTGTCAATCCTGGCTTTGGTGGACAAAAATTTATTCCCAGTGTTTTAGAAAAAGCAACGCTCCTTAAAGAGATGATTGAAAAACGCAATACCAAAACCCTTATAGAGGTTGATGGCGGTGTGAATAACCAAAACATTCAAGCACTTGCTGATGCGGGTGTTGATATTGTCGTTGCGGGAAATTATGTTTTTGGCTCAGCGGATTATAAAAGCGCAATCGATTCACTGAAAGTATAAGTGATGTGGGTTAAAATCTGTGGAATAACCAATCTTGAGGATGCTCTGTACGCTACTCTTGCAGGTGCGGATGCTTTAGGGTTTGTTTTTTATCCCCCATCACCTCGTTATATTGCGCCACTTGAGGCACGAAAAATTGCAGAAAAGCTCCCTTTACATGTAAAGAAAATTGGCCTATTTGTTGATGCAACACCAGAAGAAATTGCCTTTACATGTAAAGAGGCTGGGATGGATATGTCGCAGATTCATTTTGATGTGGATGATGCCTTTTGGAGTGCGTTAAAAGTGCCTTATTTACGAGTGATTAGAGCGCAAAAGGAAGAGGATATCACGCAGTACCAAGGACTGATTCGATTGGTAGATGCGTATGTGCCCAGCTTTGGTGGAGCAGGGCAGAGGCTAGATCTTTCATGGTTTGAGCATCACGATTGTGAGAATATTATTCTTGCAGGAGGGCTCACGCCAGAGAATCTTGAAAGACTTAAACCCTTTGGTTTTTACGGGGTTGATGTGAGCAGTGGTGTTGAAAAAGAGAAGGGTATCAAAGATCATGAAAAAATAAAAGCGTTTCTAAAGCGAGCCAAATCGTGAGACCACTGGATAATTTTATTAGCAAACTGACACAAAAGCCTATTTTTCATAAAGAGTTTTTTGCAAAAATGCATACGTTTAAAGAGTTAGAGTATGTGGATGTTGAAGATTTGGCGATGCTCAAACTTTTAGGGCTTCCTATTGGTAAATACAATAATTACGTATTCACACTAGAGACGGTTAGCACACCTATTTTAGAGGGAAAGTTTTGTATTGTGGATATTGAGACCAATGGGAGTAAGCCTTCTACGGATCACATTATAGAAATTGGCGCGGTTATGGTTGAAAAAGGTGAAATTGTTGGAGAGTTTTCCTCTTTAGTGAAAACCGATATTTTGCCTGAAAGCATTGTTCAATTAACAGGAATTACACTCAATGAACTCGCTCATGCTCCCTCTTTAAATTCTGTCCTTGAAGCATTTAGGTTATTTATTAAAGATGCTGTTTTTGTGGCACACAATGTTAATTTTGACTACTATTTTATTTCGTATGCGCTTGAGCAAGCAGGTTTTGGTCCTTTGCTAAACCGACGACTTGATACGATTGATTTGGCACGAAAATGCATAGAAGCTCCCAAATATGGTTTAAGTGCATTGGCT
>RZYK01000259.1 GCA_009930355.1 Campylobacterota bacterium
TGGAGGCGTTCTCATTCTTCGCTATTATATCGTGTATGCAGGGCAAATTTATTTAGGATAGGGCATGAAAATTTTATTGTTAGAAGATGATTATAACTATAACGAAAGTATCAAAGAGTATTTGGAACTTTTAGGCTATGAAGTAGATGCCTTTTTTGATGGAGAGAGTGCGTTAGATGCGATTATGCAAAAGACCTATTATCTCTTTTTACTCGATGTTAAAGTGCCAAAACTAAACGGTCATGAACTGATCAAATACATCAAAGAGGCGAACATTACCACACCGATTATTATCATTACCTCTTTGGTGGATATTGATAATATCGCCATTGGCTATGAGCTTGGCTGTAATGATTATCTCAAGAAGCCTTTTGAACTCAAAGAGTTAGAGCTTCGGGTGAAAGAGCTGATTAAGAAGCATTATCAAACCAGCTCCGAGAGTGAATTTAAACTCGCATGTGGGTATATCTTTAACTTTGAAACAGGAGAGCTTAAAAAAGAGGATAAAACGATTGTGACCTTTACCTCAAAAGAGCAAGATTTGGTGCGTTTTTTGATTTGTCGAAAAAACAGTTTTTGCGATATTGAGATGATTCGGGAAAACGTGTGGGAAGGCAAAGAGATTAGTTATGCAGACATACGAATGTACATTCGAAAAATTAGACTGAAAGTGGGAGATGAACATTTCATCAAGTCCTCCAGAGGTTTAGGATACAAAGTCGATGTTGTCTTATAATCCACTTCGGTTAGTTTTTGTTTATACCCTCATTGTCATGGCACTTTTTTGTGTGCCCAGTTACTTTGCTATTCAAAGTACCATTATGGAAGAGAAGTATAAAGCAACCCATGAGCTTGTTGAGTGGATAGAAACCCATGAAAAAACAATTTTTGCATCCACATCATTTGAAATTCCGCACAGTGTGCGTTTTCACATCAATATTTACGATGCGAAACATACCATGCTTTACAACGATATTAAAGAGCCATTGAGCGATTTAAATTTTAGGGTGCGGTTTATTTATCCTTTTTTATATTATCAAAAAGAGGTTCGAGTGAATGAAGGGCTTTATTATTTGGTGGTGCAATTGCAACTCAATTATGCCAAGATCATTTTTTTAAGTACCATGCTTTTTTTTATTGTGCTTTTTTTAATTTATGTGATGAGTCATATTTTTATTAATTCAAGCATTTATCCTTACCGTAAAACGCAACAATATATGAACGATTTTTTTAATGATTCGATGCATGAGCTTAAAACACCTTTGGGAGTGATTAACATTAATGTAGAGTTGCTTTCACATTACAGTGCTCCTTCAAAGCATCTGCAGCGTATTAAAGCAGCCACCAAACAGATGCAAATGACGTATGAAGATGTGGAGTATTACATCAAAAATAAAAAAGTGACCTATAACAAAGAGGTGATTAATCTCTCCGAGTATTTGAGTCTAAGAATTGCTTTTTTTGAAGATATTGCGCTTTCAAAGTCTATTGCTTTGGTGGCGAATGTTACACCTAAAATGATGATTTATATGAGCAAAGTTGAGTTGCAACGCATTATTGACAATACGCTTTCAAACGCTATTAAATATTCGTTTTACCAAGGTAAAGTAGAGATTGCTTTAGTACAAAAAGATGAAACACATTGTGTTTTCAGTGTGCAAGATTATGGGCAGGGCATTAAAGATTTGTACAAAGTTTTCCAGCGCTTTGAGAGAGAAGATTCCGTGCAAGGCGGTTTTGGATTGGGGCTTAATATTGTGCATAATATTTGCAATAAAAATGACATTGATATTGAAATAGAGTCGTATGAAAACAGAGGTTCACGCTTTACCTATATTTTTCAACGTGATAAAAAGAAATTGTTAGATTCTGTTGATACAGATGAAAAAAAGGGTGTTTAATGAAAGAAAGAAAGTTTTTTTTAAGTGCAACATTAATGCTTTTGTTTGGAGCTTTGTTGCTTTTTTTATATCAAAAGTCTATGGCATATGAAGAGGAAGAGGCTTTGCAAAAGCAGATGGATTCTTTGCTTCTAACCTTACACAATAAAATTAAAGAGACCACGACTATTTCTTTAGCAAGTTCGGTAGTCTTAGCAAAAAATCCTTATGTGATTGCGTGTTTAAAAGAGCAAAAAAAAGAGCCGTGTTTAGACTATCTTATTGATATTAAAAATACGTTAGCCCTTGCCAATGTCTTTGAAAATGCACGTTTTCATTTGCATACCAAAACGTTTAAAAGTTTTATGCGCCTTTGGGATTATGACAATACTCATCATGATGATTTAAGTGCTTTTCGTCATGCATTAGAAAAAATTAAAACCACAAAACGTCCAATAGATGGGGTTGAAATTGGAAGACACGGTATGTTTTTGCGTGCGATTGTTCCTGTGATAGAGAAAAATGAGTATTTAGGAACCTTTGAAACGGTGGTTGATTTTAAGGCGCTCAGTGATTATTTCACCAAAGATGGCGTGATGTTTTATGTTTTAATGAAAAAAGAGTATTGCGCTATTGCTAATGCGGTGGTGTATGATGAAAAATTAATGCTCGATAATTATGCCATTGTCAACCAACCCATCAATGGACTGCATTTTATCAAAGAGGTGAACTTTCAAGGTACAGGCTATATCAAAAAAGGGGATAACTACGTACTTTACACACCTATTATGGATATTAATGGTGAAAATGTAGGCTTTTTTGTTTTAACATGGAAAGAG
>RZYK01000260.1 GCA_009930355.1 Campylobacterota bacterium
AGTCTTGTTTGACCTGAAGGAATAACTTTGCCACTTCCTTTGACACTTTCATCGATTTCCGCAAAATAAGACCATATGAAAAAAGAAGTTATAAATAAAATGATAGGGAGCGTAACACGTCGATAATTCCAAGGGGTTTCTTCAAAATATTGATAACTCATACAGAACCTTTTTGTGCTGAGTTTTGTAAGGTTTGTAAAATTTTTTCTTTAGGTCCATCGGCAACAATTTTACCTTCATTCATGACGATGACGCGATCAACAAGATCTAAAGCGGCAAATCTATGCGTAATCACTAATAACGTTTGTTCTTTGGATAGATTATTTTTAAGATTGAAAATAAGTTTTTTTTCTAATCCTACGTCTAATCCTGTTGTAGGTTCATCTAAAATAATAATGGGTGCTTGATTGGACAATGAACGTGCTAAGGCAACAAGGTGCTTTTGTCCTACAGAAAGGTTTGCGCCACGTTCTCCTACGTTTAAACCATCCCCTTGCCCAGATTTTTTTATTAAATCTTCTAAGCCTGTTAATTTTAAAATCTCCATCATTTGAGTTTTATTTATGGGTTTTGATAGACTAATATTATCTTTGATTGAGCCATTAAATAAAAAGGGATCTTGAGGCATATATCCAATATTTTGGCGTATTTCAACAGGATGTAGCGTTGAAAGGTCATGGTTGTCTATGTAAATTGAACCTTGAGAGGGCTCAATTAACTTTAGGAGTAATTTAACCAACGTACTTTTTCCCGAACCTGTTTGTCCAATAATTCCAACACGTTCACCAGCAGAAATATTTAAAGAGATGTTTTCTAAAGAGAGATATTTGCTTGTATGGAAGCTATAACTGACATTTTTTAATTCAATTTTACCTTTAAGTTTGCCTAGACCTGCTTCGATTTTATGAGTGTTTTCAGAAGGTAGAGCAAAAAAATCATTAATACGTTCTATGGATTCTCCGACATCTTTTAAACGGATTAATATTCCTGAGAGATTAACGATTGGAACAATTGCTCGGCTCGCTAAAATCGTAATGGCGATAAGTCCTCCAACACTTAAATTTTGTTTGGATATTTCAAATACGCCTACAACTAAGACTGATATGACAACAACTTGAACTAACAATTGAGAGACATTCATTGAAAAGACGTGTAGAGATTGTATTTTTGTGGCTATGCCATCTGAAAGGGCAACGATATTTCTCCATGAAAAGAGTTTATGCGGTAAAGCGTTATGCACTTTTATGCTTTCTGTTCCTTGTATGGATTCAAAGATAAAACTATTTTTTGTCTGTAAGGAATGAGATTGGTTTTTATTAAGCCGTGCAATTGGAATTTGCATCAAAAGGTTAAAGGTAATGATTACGATGGAAATAAGCAAGGGGATTATTGCCATTGTTGGAGAGATAACATAAATGACACTTAGTGCAATAAAGAAAAAAGGTAGATCAATAATTTGCATCAAAGAACGTATTGTAAAAAAATCTCTCACATGCTGCAGCTCTTTGAAAAGGTTTGCTTTAGAGCCTGTTGTCAAATGGTCATAATGCATGTCTGTCAAAATAATTTTTCGCATCAATTCTTCTTCCCAGAGTGATCCTAGTTTTTTTGAGACATTTTCTAAAATATAATTACGGGAATGCTTCAAAATAATATCAAATATGAGAATTAATAATGTACCACTAGCTAAGACAAAAAGTGTTTCATAGGCTTTATTGGGTACAACTCGATCATAAGTACTCATAGTAAATAAGGGGATTGCTAATGCAAAAATATTAATAAATAGTGTTAAAACAGCTATCTCAACATAGGAACGCCAATGTGATTTTAGTGGTCCAAAGAACCAAGGCTTTGTATATTTTGATGTTATTAAACTGTTACTTTCCGTATCTTTAACGATAAGCAAAGCTGATTTGTATTGGGACAATAAGGTTAACTCTTGTTCTTCAAGTTTTTGAGTTAAAGGGTTAAATACTGTCATGAACTCATTAGATTTTTTACAACAGACTAGAATATTATTTTTATTATTTATAATAATGCTTGGGAAAAAATGCTCTGGAATATCATTAGGGTTCATTGTGCGATGAAGAGCTTTTAAATGGAAACTTTTTAAAATTTCAACAGCATTTTTTAAGTCAAATTTTTGTGTTGATAAGTCTGTAAAAGTGTTTATTGTCGTGTATTCAATAGCACCGAAATAAAAATCCAAAATAAATTTAATAGATTCAATCAAGGGCTTAGATTTGTTTGAAGCTTCGATGTCTGATGCGTTAATTTGCAAGTTTTTATGGGTCCTTAATAAATTTTGGGATATTTTATCACAAAGATAAGCAAAAGACTACTACTAAAAAATTAAAAAGTTAGGAAATTTGAGTGTGTTAAATACAAAATCTTATCATGTTGAAACTTTTAAAACATTACTAAATCAAAGCCGTTTGATTGAAGCTGTACATCATATACAGTTTTTTTTGCACATTCGAGATATTTCTGAAGTAGATTTATGGATATGTATTTGTGAATGTTTAAAGCTAAAGCAGTGGCGTATTTCTCATATAATCTTACGAGATGCTTTACGTGTATATCCTAAAAATATCCTTTTTTTAAAAAATACAGCAATATTAGCAACTAAGTTTGGATTTTATCGTGAAGCGTTTGTTATATGTAATCAACTACTTGAACTAGACCAAAGTTTAGATAGCTTA
>RZYK01000261.1 GCA_009930355.1 Campylobacterota bacterium
TTAACACTACAACCACTAAAAAGTAAAAGAGCACAAAGTCCTAGGAGTTCTTTTTTCATCATTTATCCTTTTTAATTATTAGAGTTCTTGCAGAACTCTTGATACACCTTAAGTGTTTTTCCTTCTTGCAAAATGAGTTTTGTAAGAAGTCTATTCATTAGGGGCTGGTTGGATGGTCTCTGATTTAAAGAGAATATCACTCGGGCTGTCTTTAAGATTATTAATTAAACTTTTTGCTTCGCTTAATACTAAATGCAACTCTTCAAGGGTACCTTGAAGAGGTATGAGATTTTCTTTGACTAAAATATCCATATCAAATGAACCTTTTTCCAATTTTTGATTTAATCCATACATTACCGTTTTGACACTTTTAGCGGCTTCTCGTACATTATCCATCGTATCGATGCCTGTATTGTCAATGGCAGAGGTAAACGAGCGTGACATGGTTTTAATGCCATTGGCTGCTTCAATGGACTCTTTGAGTAGGTGGTTAATCTCTTTGTTATGCGCTTCAATGTTTGCCATGGTCTTGTTGGTAGACTCTGCAATTTTAGCGCTATTTTCTAAGATGGATTCAAAATGTTGGAGGTTTTTATCGCTCATGATGCTCTCAGCCCGTTCAAAAATCTTCTCTGCTTTAGCGCTTAGGGAAGTAATGGTTTTATCAAGTCTCGAAAAGGTAGACGGGCGAGAATAAATAATGCCATACTCCTCTTTATTGTTTCCCGTTTTAAGTTCTTTTGAATTATTGATGCTCCCTTGAAGCTGAATGTAGCTAAGCCCCGTAATGCCCTGTGCTTCAATGATAGCATACGTACTCTCTTTAATGGGTGCATCCTCTTGCACACGAATAATCACTAAAACTTCTTCAGCATTTTTAGGATTAATGGTAATGGCTCGCACTTCACCAATTTGCACACCGTGTAGTTTGACAGGAGCTTTTTCATTCAGTCCTGAGACAGACTCTTTGGTTGCCACTTGGTAAAATTTAAAACTTCCCTCATCCGAGTAGCGTCCCAGCCAAACAATCGAGACAACACTGCCAATGAGCAAAATTAAAACAAACGCCCCGACCAAAATATAACTTAAACGATTTTCCATCTCTGCCTCAACTTAAAAAATTTTTCAATGCTTCATCACGGGTTTCTTTTAATAATGTCATTGTACCCTCAAACAACACTTTTTTATCCCCTAAAATAATAAAACGATCGAGCACATGCGCAATGGTCTCTTTATCGTGCGTGACCATCACCACCGTAATGCCTAATGTATTCCTTAGCGTAACGATAAGCTCATCAAAGGCTCTGGCACTTTGTGGGTCAAGTCCAGAGGTGGGCTCATCTAAAAAAAGAAGCTTCGGATCAAGTGCTAAAGCCCTTGCAAGCGCTGCTCTTTTTTTCATACCTCCACTGAGTTCCGAGGGATACATGGAGGCAACTTTGGGGGGAAGTCCAACCATGGAGAGTTTCATAAGTGCTGATTTTTCGATAAGCCAATCAGGAAGGTTGGTGTACTCCTTCATGGCAATGCTGACATTCTCAAGAATGGTTAAAGAGGTAAAGAGTGCGCCAAATTGAAATAACACGCCCCACTGCCTGCGTAAACGCTCTACTATTTTTGAAGAGGAGGTGGTAACATCTGTGCCGAGTACCGTAATAGAGCCTCCACTGATTTTTTGAAGCAAAATCATCTCACGAAGCAGGGTCGTTTTGCCACTGCCACTACCGCCTAGAAGCCCAAAAATTTCCCCTTTGGCGATGCGAAAACTGACCCCATCATGAATGGTGTGTCTGCCAAAGCGGGTAATGACATCTTTGGCTTCGATGAGTGTGCCATTTTTCATAATTTCAGCTCCGTTAAAAAGACAGAGATGAGCGCATCCATGGCAATGACCCAAAAGATAGCATTGACCACGCTGATAGTGGTGTATTTGCCTACACTCTCGGTATTGCTGGTAATTTGAAAACCTCTAAAGCAACCAATGGTAGCAATAATACACCCAAAAATAGGCGCTTTAACCAACCCAATGATGAGGTGTTTAAGGGCGACGGTCTCTTGAATACGGTCAATAAATTCTACAAAACTGACATCCAAACGTGTCGAGGCGATGACCATACCTCCAAAAATAGAGACCACATCGGCGAAAAAAACTAAGAGCGGAAGTGAAATAATGAGCGCAAATAAGCGAGGAAGCACCAAAAAATTCCACGGAGAAAATCCCATAGAACTCATCGCATCAATCTCATCGGTCAGTTTCATCACCCCAATTTGCGCCGTATAGGAAGAAGCACTTCGTCCTGCAACGACAATGGCGGTGAGCAAGGGGGCTAGTTCACGCACTGCTGAAATCGTAATCATCTCGACAATGAAAATATTGGCTCCAAACTTCTCAAGCTGTGCCGCCCCTTGATAGGCAATGACCACGCCAATTAAAAAAGAGGTCAGTAAAATAATAGGAATCGCCCCTGCCCCACTTTGCTCAATATGATAGAGGGTGGCTTTTAGGCGAAGATTGGCGGGTTTGAAAAAAAGAGCGCTGATGGCATGAGCAAGCTCTCCTGTAAATGAGAAAAAAGAGGCAAGGGTTTTGTATCCCTCCACCATGGTTTTGCCCACATTCTCAAGAAAAGAGAGGAGTGCTAACTCTTTTTTAGGACGAGGCACTTCGTGGGGATAGTGCGTTTGGCAAATGGAAAAAAG